>JAIWOG010000231.1 GCA_020217035.1 Magnetospirillum sp.
GGCCGCCACCTGATCCAGGGGATGGCTGGCGACGAAGCACAAATCCGCCGATCCCGGCACGGGAATTCGGGCCTTGGGCTCGAATTCATGTCCCTTGAGGTGCAGGTTGATTTTCTGGCGCCCGAAGCCCAAAGCGGTACGGCCGCCGGCGAAGCTGACCCGCTCCATGCCCAGGACGCCGCAATAAAACCCGACCGTGGCCTCGATATCGGCGACGGTCAGCACCAAATGATCCAGCGATTCGATCAAAGCGGCCTCCCGACCCAAGAAGTCATTGCCACACCCGGCCCATCTGGTCTATCTCCCCCCCACGTCAACCCAACCACCGGTACCCCCATGATGAAGGTCATCCGCGGCAAGTTCCATGGCATTCGCGTCACCAGCGCCGATCTGAACTATCACGGCTCGATCACGCTGGACCCCGAGCAATGCGCCCTGGCCGGCATCTATCCCATGGAATTCGTGGAAATCTGGAACAAGAATTCCGGCGCCCGCATTTCCACCTACGTGATCTTCGGCGAACCGGGATCGCGCTGCTGCATCCTGAACGGCGCCGCCGCGCGGACCTGCCAGGTGGGCGACGAGGTGATCATCGCCTCGGCCGACTACATCAAGGGCCCGGAAGAACTTTACACCCTAAAGCCGCGCATCCTGACCTTCCTGCCCGACAACCAGGTCGACCAGGTGCTTTATTACGACGTCTTCCAAAGCGACAAGCGCCCCTATGATTTCCGCATCATGGACGCCAACAAGCACACCGTGGAAAGCTGCCACACTTGGCCCAACGTCGATATCGCCGCGGTGCGCGCCGACCTTTCGGCCAAGGGCTGGAGCGACGCGGACGTGGATGCCTTCGTCGCCTCGCATTTCTCGCTTTAGGACCATGAAGCCGAAAGCCGTCATCTTGCTGTCGGGCGGGCTGGATTCCGCCACCGTGCTGGCCATGGCCCAGGAACAGGGCTACGACTGCGCGGCGCTGTCCTTCCGCTATGGCCAGCGCCATCACGTGGAACTGGATTGCGCCGCCCGGGTGGCCAAGGCGGCGGGGGTGGCCGACCATCGTGTCGTCGACATCGACCTGCGCGGCTTCGGCGGCTCGGCGCTGACGTCGGACATCGCCGTGCCCAAGGACCGCGACGAAGCGCAGATGGACGCGGAAATCCCTGTCACCTACGTCCCCGCCCGCAACACCATCATGCTGTCCTTCGCCCTGGCCTTCGCCGAAGTGATCGGCGCCAACCACATCTTCGTCGGCGTCAACGCGGTGGATTATTCCGGCTATCCCGATTGCCGCCCGGAATACGTCAAAGCCTTCGAAGCCATGGCCAACCTGGCGACCAAGGCCGGCGTGGAAGGCCACAAGCTGACCATCCACGCGCCGCTGATGAACCTGGGCAAGGGCCAGATCATCGCCCAAGGCGTGCGTCTGGGGGTGGATTATTCCCTGACCTCCAGTTGCTATGACCCCGACGACCAGGGCCGCGCCTGCGGGCGTTGCGATTCCTGCCAGTTGCGCCGCAAAGGCTTCGCCGACGCCGGAATCGCCGACCCCACCCCATACTCCCCCAAGGTTTGACTCGTCCGCCATCACCGCCCATCATGGCCGTCCGTTGCGAAAAGGGGATCTTGATGACGCGATTGTTGGCGATGCTGGTGGTTCTGCTGTCGGCCGTGCCGGCCTGGGCGGAAAAGGTTCTGTCGCCATCCGCCGTCGTCACCGAGAACCTGGAATTCGACGCCCGCGACGACGGCTTGCGCCTGCATCTGCGCAACAAGCATCCCGACGAGTATTACAACCCGAAACCCGAAACCACCGTGTTGTTCCTGCACGGCGCCACCTTCCCGGGCATCGCCACCTTCGACCTGCCCATATCCGGCCAAAGCTGGATGGATTACCTGGCGCGGCGCGGCTACGACGTCTACGCGCTCGACATCCGCGGCTTCGGCGCGTCCACCAAGCCGCCGGAAATGTCCCAGCCGCCCGAGGGCAAACCGCCGCTGGTCAGCAACGAATCGGCCATGCGCGACGTCTCGAAAGCGGTGGAATACATCCTGTCGCGGCGCAACCTGGAAAAGCTGACCATTGTCGGCTGGTCGTGGGGCGCCACCTTGGCCGGCAGCTATGCCGCCAACGCGTCCAACAAGATCCATAAATTGGTGCTGTATTCGCCGCCGTGGATCAGCGACGAGCCCGCCGATGCCGAGACCCTGAAGTCCCTGGGGGCGTGGCGCAACGTGCCGCTGTTCCTGGTGGGCGAACGCTGGGGCCATAACCTTCCCGACAAGGAACGCAAGGAACTGGTGGCCGACGACGCCAAGAAGGCTTGGCTGGCGGCGCTGTCCGGCACCGCCAGCGGCGAGCAGGTGCTGAAAGTTCCCAACGGCCCGGTGGCCGATGCCTTGAAGACTTGGGGCGCCGGCACTCCGGCCTGGCGCCCGGACCGTATTTCCGCCCCCACCATGGTGGTGCAGGGCGAATGGGATGCCGACAACCCGCCGGCCATGGGTCTTTCGGTGTTCGCCCAATTGACCGGGACCTCGGCCCGGCGCTACGTGCTGATCGGCGAAGGCACCCACCTGCTGCTGCTGGAAAAGAACCGGCGCCAATTGTTCCAGGCGGTGCACGGCTTCCTGGAAGAACAGCGGTGAGGCAGGCCCAGACCACCTTGGTGGTGCCCACCCAGGGGCGCGGTCTGGTGGACTTCAGCGAACATGCTGCCCGCTTCGTCGCCGGAACGGCGATCCGGCAGGGCCTGTTGACCGTGTTCATCCGCCACACCTCGGCCAGCCTGACCATCCAGGAAAACGCCGACCCGGATGTCCTGGCCGACTTGAACGACTTCTTCGGCAAACTTGTGGCCGACGATTCCCGGCTTTACCGCCACACCCTGGAAGGCCCCGACGACATGCCGGCCCATATCCGGGCGGCGCTGACCGCTACCCACCTGTCCATCCCGGTAGCCGATGGCCGCATGGCGTTGGGCACCTGGCAGGGGCTTTATGTGTTCGAGCACCGCAGCCATCCCCATCGGCGCTCGGTGGTGCTGCACTTGATGGGAATGTGAAGCGGGGATAAGCTGCCCATCGGGACAGGTGAAAGGGAACACATGCTGCGTCTGTTCGTCGCGGCGGCCTTGGCTGCCGCCCTGTCCTGGTCCGCTTACGCCCGCGCCGCCGACTTCACCCTGCCCGAACCGCCGCCCGCCGACTGGCTGGCCCAGGCCGACCTGTTCGGCCGCGTCGCCACCTTGCCGGCCAGCCGCGACGCCGAGGTCATCGCCTGGGGCCAAGCCCACCAGGCCATGCTGTCGTCGGGCTATCTGTTCGAACTGTCCCGCCGCCTGCTGGCCGTCGGCCAAGCCGAGCAAGCCTTGGAATGGTACGCGGTGGCGTTGATGCGGGGCCAATATGACGCCGGCCGCTGCCGCGACGGCTCGGCGCGACGCGCCGTTTCCGGACTGGCCCGACAGGCGGCGGTGGTCGCCCGTTTCGGCCACCAGAACCCCCCTCTGTTCGGCCAGGCCGGCGCCCGCGCCTTGGCGCGGACCGACCTGTTCGCCCACACCATCAGCCCCGATTGGGTGTGCGCCCAGGGCCTGACCGGCATGGGCGGCCAAAGCGCCGGCACCATTCCCGCCAATTTGTGGCCGGGAATCGCCGAAAGCGTGCGGGCCGACTTCACCCGTCAGTTCGCCGCCATGACGGATCGCTGAATTGCCTGCAATTTTATGCGTTTGCGCATGAGTTGACAGCATGCCCAAGGCAGCGATTTTCGCATGCCCCCCTGTGCATTGCATGGCGTTATGATGACACCAATGCACAGGAGGCCATCATGTTCATGGTCAAGCTAGAAACCAGCCGGGACGAGAAATATCAGCCGCTGACCGTGGACGGCCCCCAATATCTTTACGAATTCGCCGCCTTCATCGCCCGCACCGTGCCCGACGCCGAGGTTCATGCCCGGCTTGGCGGCATGAAGGGCGACGAAGTGGTGTTCAAGGGGCAAGACCTGGTCGAGGACGACGTCGAGTTGTTCTAGGAACCGGACCTGGAAGGGCGGGTAATCATGGGCACGATCCGATTGAACGACGAGCGACTTTATCCCCCCCTGCAAAAGCTGACCCCCCAGGAACGCTTTGACTTCGCCTGCCTGCTGGCGCAATCCCTGCCCGACGTCAAGGTGTGCACAATCGTCGGCGACACTCCGGACGAGACGGTCATCCTGGACGGGCACATCCTGCGGCGGAAAGGCGCGGCCGTCTTTTAAAATGTTCTTGTGTTGTTCGTGATTTTTCCGTAAGGCTTGTCCTGCAGCAAGCTTCATTCCCGGTTATGCTGCGCCATATAACAACCTTACGGGGTTTTAATCAGGTGTTTGCACGCCATATAATGGTAGCTTGCGCAAGCATGATGATCGCGGCCCCGACCCTGGCCGACGAAGAAAAGCTGCCCGGCCCCATCCCCGCCCGGGTGATCCGGGTGGTCGATGGCGACACCGTGCTGGTTCGCGCCCGCATCTGGCTGGGCCAGGACGTGGAAACCAGCGTGCGGCTGTCCGGCATCGACACGCCGGAAAAGCGCGGCAAATGCGACGCCGAGCGCCAGGCGGCCCAACAGGCGGAAACCTTCACCGCCAGCCGCGCCGCCCCCGACAGCGTGGTGTCGCTGCATGACGTGATCGCCGACAAATACGGCAAGCGGGTGGTCGCCCGCATCGTTACCGGCGACGGCCAGGATCTGGGCGCCGCCTTAGTCGCTGCCCGCCTGGCCCGCCCCTATGACGGCGGTCGCAAGGACGGTTGGTGTCCGCCCTGACGACCCTTGCCTTGCGCCCTGGCGTGCGATTGCGTACCATTCGCACGCCAGGGTAAGGAGGTCGCATGGTTTCGCGTCGAGGTTTCATGGCCGGCTTGGCCGGTGCCGCCATGCTTCCCAGGGTGCTGGGGGACAGCAGGGCCTGGGCCGCCGCCCCCTCTGCCCCCCTTGTGTTGAATGCCGCCGAGACCACCCTGACCCTGCCCGGATGCCAGCGCCCCACCACGCTTTGGACCTATGGCGACGCCTGGCCGGCGGAAATCCGCCTGAAGCGCGGCGAGATGGCGCATTTGCTGCTGCGCAACCAGTTGAAGGACCACACCGCCATCCACTGGCACGGATTGCGGGTCCCCCACGCCATGGACGGCGTTCCCTATGTCACCCAGGACCCGGTGAAGCATGGCGAGGAGTTCATGTACAGCTTCGCCCCGCCCGATCCCGGCACCTTTTTCTTCCACCCCCATTGCAACACCGTCGAGGCGCTGGGACGCGGTCTGGCGGGTGCGCTGATCGTCGAGGACCCGCGAGAAGACGGTCTGTTCGACCTGGACCGCACGCTGGTGGTCAAGGATTGGCGGGTCGCCGGCGACGGTTCGTACCTGTCCTTCATGACCGATCGCGGCGCGGCGCGGGCAGGAACCTTCGGCACCAGGCGCAGCGTCAACGGCGCGACGGCGCCCGTGATCACCGCTCCACCCGGGGCCAGGGTGCGGCTGCGGCTGTTGAACGTTGACACCAGCCGCATCATGACCTTGGGAGCGGCCGGTGCCCCGGTGTCCATCGTCGCCACCGACGGCAACGCCTGCCCCCCCTTCACCCTGGATGGCTGGCGCCTGGGTCCGGCCATGCGGGCCGACCTTGCCCTGGTGATGCCCGTCAGGCCCGGCTCGCGGGTGGAGATCCGGGATACGTGGGGGCAAGAACCCTTCCCCCTGGCCGTCCTGGTCGCCGAAGGCAGCCCCGGGACGGCCGACCGCCGCGCCCTGGCCCTGCCCAAAGCGGAATTGCCGCGACCCGACCTGAAGACCGCCGAGTTCTTAACCCTGTCGCTGCAAGCCGGCGTCTCGGACCCGGCGCTGGATTCCTGGCTCAAGGAAAACCGTTTCGGCGACGACGCCCTGTGCCGGGCGGAGCGGCTGTTCTGGGCCATCAACAACAAGGCGTGGCCGGCAATGGACATGGACAAGCGGCCACCGCCCCTGGCCGAGCTGACGCCGGGGCGGTCGTATGTGGTGGAAATCGCCAACCACACGCAACACCCGCACCCCATCCATCTGCATGGTCACACTTTCCAGGTCCTGTCTTCCAGCCGCGGGCCGATCCGCGCTCATTGGGCCGACACCGTGCTGGTGGCCCCCGACGAACGGGTCCGCATCGCATTCGTCGCCGGCCAACCCGGGGATTGGATGCTGCATTGTCACATCATCGAACACCAGGAAACCGGCATGATGGGTTATATAAGGGTCGGCTGACACAGCCGGTGTAACCTTTTCCGGCGGGTGGCGAATACGCAACGTCACCGCCATTTCGACAGGAACCAGGCGCCATGGTCGATGCAGTCCGTTCAATGATCCCCCCGCTGCGCATCCGTGGCCGCCTGGTCGCCGGTTTCGGCGCCCTGGTCCTGATCGTCGTCGCCATGGTCGGCCTGACCCTGGCCCGGCTGGGCGACATCGCCAGCCTGACCGACAGCATCGCGTCGCGGCGGGTTCCCATCGCCGCCGTCAGCGCCCGCATGGTCAACGACATCAACGCCTCGCTGGCGGCGCTCAGCGGCTGGATGCTGACCGGCGACGCCGCCTTCAAGCAGGAACGCGCCGCCATCTGGCGTGACATCGACGCCGCCCGGGTCGAGATGGACCGCCTGTCGGCCGCCTGGGATTCCCCGCAACAGCGCCAGGACTGGCAGGATTTCAAGGCGGTGCTGGAAGAGTTTCGCGCCGCCCAGGAACAGGTTCAGACCATCGCCCGGTCAGACCAGGAACAGCCGGCCACCAAATTGTTGGTGGATCGTGGTGGCCCCCTGGCCACCGCCATGCTGGAACAGGTCACTGCCATCCTGACCGACGAGTTGGACCAGCCCGCCACCCCGGAACGCAAACGCCTGTTCGGCATCATGGGCGACATCCGTTCCGGCATCTCCGTCAGCATGGCCAATGTGCGGGCTTATCTTCTGGCCGGCGAGGCGCAATTCTCGGACCAGTTCCAGGGGGTGTGGCCGTGGGTGCGCGACCAGATGCGGGAGTTGCAGGGACAATCCTCGGCCTTGACCGCCGAACAGCGCCGCAACCTGGCGGCGCTGATGGCCACCGCCGAAGAGTTCGACCGCGAATCGCGCACCATGTTCGCCATCCGCGATTCGGAAAAGTGGAACATGGCGCAGTACCTGCAACGCACCGAGATCGTCCCCCGCGCCGAGCGCCTGCAAACCTTCCTGGCCGGGGCCAAGGGCGCCGACGGCAGCCGCAACGGCGGCTTGGTGGACCATCATTACGGCAATCTTGACGGCGAGGCCGCCGACATCGCCGCCGCCCTGACCACCTTGCAAGTGGTGGAATGGGCGGCGTTGCTGGTCAGCCTGGGGCTGTCGGCGGTAGTGGTCAGCCTGACCAGCCGCGCCATCGTCGACCCGGTGCGGAACATGACCGCCGCCATGACCCGACTGGCCGCCGGCGACCTGACGGCGACCATTCCCGATGCCCACCGCGCCGACGAACTGGGCGAGATGGCTCAGGCCATGGCGGTGTTCCAGACCAATGCCGTCGCCCGCCAAGAGGCCGAGCAACGCCATCGCGACAGCCAGCAAGCCATCGCCGACCGCGCCCACACCCAGGCCCAATTGTCGCAGGAATTCGACGCCGCCATGGGACAATCCCTGGTCGCGGTGGCCCAAGCGGTGGACACGGTGCTGAACAACGCCCGCCTGATGCGGCACCAGGCCCAGACCACCGACAGCCTGTCGGACGCGGTGGCGACGGCTTCGCACGACGCCTCGGACAACGTCACCAAGGTGGCCGCCGCCGCCGAGGAACTGAGCGCCTCGATCGGCGAGATCCAGCGCCAAGTCGCCCATTCGTCGGAAATGGCCGAAGCCGCCACCGCTCGGGCGCGGCTGACCAACGACCGCATCGGCGGCCTGGCCGACGCGGCGGCCCGTATCGGCGAAGTGGTCAACCTGATCAGCGAAATCGCCAGCCAGACCAACCTGCTGGCCTTGAACGCCACGGTCGAGGCGGCTCGCGCCGGCGAAGCCGGCAAGGGCTTCGCCGTGGTCGCCGGCGAGGTCAAGCATCTGGCCAACCAGACGGCCCGCGCCACCCACGAGATCACCACCCAGGTGGGCACCATCCAGGCCGCCACCCGCCAAGCGGTGGAATCCATCGGCGAGATCGCCCAGACCATCGCCACCATCAACGACTTTTCCGCCTCGATCGCCCAAGCGGTGGCGGAACAACGGGCCGCCACCGGCGAAATCGCCCAAAGCGTCGACCACGCCGCCCGCCTGACCCGTCAAGTCACGGACAGCATCCAAACCGTCCGCCAGGCATCGGAAGTCACCGGCCAGGCGGCCCAAGACGTCCTGGACGACGCCCAGGGCATGGCCACCCAGACCGAAGCGGTCAAGGCCCGGGTGGAAACCTTCCTTTCAGCCATGCGGCGGGCGTGACGCGGCCGCGGGCTCAGCCCGCCACCATCGCCGCCACCGTGTCCATGACCTCGGCGGGCGGCAGATCGGCCAGATCGGCTTGGCGCAGGATTTCCACCCGCCCCCTGGGGGCGCACAAATCGGGGTCGCTGTCCGCCGAGAACAGCACCAGTGACGGCGTTCCGGCGGCGGCGACCAGATGCATGGGCCCGGTGTCGTTGCCGACGGCCAACAACGCCTGTCGCCCCAGCCCCAGAATATCCAGGAACGAGGTCTGGCCCGCCAACGACCGCGCCTGCGGACATTGGGCGGTGATGGAATCGATTTCCGCTTGTTCCTTGTCGGTGCCCAGCAGCACCGGGGTGACGCCGCGAGCTGCCAGCCATTGCGCCAATTGCCCGAAATGGGCGGCCGGCCAGCGCTTGGCCGGGCGATGGGGAGCGCCGCCAGGGCACAACAGGGCATAAGGGCGGGGCAAGCCGAAACGCGACAAATCGGCTTCGGTCCAAGCAAGGTCGGGGGGCGGAACGGCGTCGATTCCGGCCATGGCCAATTGTTCGGCCTGACGGTCCACTGTATGCATGAAATCGCGACGCGGATTGGCGTGGGGGTGCGAACAGCCCGTGGCGATCCCCGACCATTCCACCTTGCCGCCCAGCAGGCGGAAATACCAGCCCGAGCGATCCGAGGTTTGCAAGTCGTAAACCCGGGAGAAACGCCCACCCCGCAGCTTGGCGCGCAGCGCCGCCACCTTGCCCAACTGCCAGAATCGGGGTTTTTCGTCCACCCACACATGGTCGAACCACGGCGAGGCCACCGCCATCTCGGCGAAGGGTCGGGTGGTCAACAGCGTGATCTCGGCCTCGGCATGGTGGGCGCGGATGGCGGCGAAGGGTCCGAATGCCTGGACGAAGTCGCCCAAGGCCCCCAGCTTGACGACCAGGATGCGCTGGCCGCTCACGCCTGCTCCGGGTCGATCAGCCATTCCTGCTGGGCCACCGCCGGCGCCCCCGACAGAATCTCGGCGTAAACCTGCAGCGTCTTGGCGCACATGGTTTCCTTGGTGAAATTGGCCCGCACGAAGGCTTGCCCCAGTTCCGCCATGCGACCGCGTTCTTCCAGCGACAAGTCCAGGAAGCGGCTGATGGCGTCGGCCAGGGAACGCGGGTCGTCGGGCGTCACCAACCAGCCGGTGCGGCCGGCCAGCACGTTTTCACGCGGCCCGCCGTGGTCGGTGGCGATCACCGGGCGGCCCATGGCCTGGGCCTCGACGACGACGCGGCCAAAGGCTTCCGGGTCGGTGGAGGCCGACACCACCACGTCGGTCAGCATGTAGGCCGCCGGCATGTCGTTGCATTCGTCGACGATGTGCACCACGTGGGTCAGGTCGCGACGCTTGATCAGGTCCACCAGTTCCTGGCGATAGCCGGTGCGCCCCTGGTCGGAACCGACCAACAGGCACCGCACGTCGTGGCGGCCCAGGATGGACAATGCCTCGATCAGCACGCGCTGGCCCTTCCAGCGGGTCAGCCGGCCGGG
>JAIWOG010000232.1 GCA_020217035.1 Magnetospirillum sp.
CAGCATGATCACCGGATAGCCGTCGGGCAGGCGCCAGCGGTTGGCCAGGTGGATGATGCGTTCCTGGCTGACCCGGTTGGGGTCGAACTTGGCGAGATCGACACCGCGATGGATGACGCGGATGCGTTCGGCGGCCAGTCCATAGATGCGCCGCGCGTGCTCGGCGATGAATTCGGAAATGGCGATCACCCGCTCGCCCTTGACCATCACCGAATTGTACCAGTGCTTGAACCCGAAGCCGCCCAGATTGTAGGTGCCGTGGAAGGTGGTCATGAAATGGGCGCCGGCACGGTTGGCGGCGGCCAGCGCGCTCCACGCCGGAGCGCGAGAGCGGGCGTGGACGATGTCCACGCCGTGATCGCGGATGACGCGTTCCAGCTTTTTCACGTTGGCCCGCATGACCAGCGGGTTCTTGCTGGCCAACGGCAATTCCACATGGATGGCGCCGGCGCGGATCAGTTCGCGCACCATGGGGCCGCCTTCCGACGCCACCACCGCTTTCCAGCCGGCCTCGCACAGGGCTTGCGCCACCTCGACGGTGCCGCGCTCGACACCGCCGGTGACCAAAGCGGGCAGCACTTGCAGAACGACCGGTTGACGGCCGCTTGCGGACGAGGCATCGATGGGGGCGGGATCGGTTTCGGACATGGACTGGGGCAAGCTTATGACCAAGGTTGAGGGCGGCGGGATATTATCACGCACTGACGGCGCGTCCATGGCATACCGTCGCCTGGAAGGCAAGAGTCCTGGAATTGTCTTCCTGCATGGCTTTCATTCCGACATGGAAGGAACCAAGGCCCTGGCGCTGGAAGACATGTGCCGGGTCCAGGGCCGCGCCTTCGTCCGCTTCGACCTGTTTGGCCATGGAAAAAGCTCGGGGCAGGTGGAAGACGGCACCATCAGCCGTTGGGCCGACGACGCCACCGCCGTGCTGGATGAACTGACCCAAGGCCCGCAAATCCTGGTGGGGTCCAGCCTGGGCGGCTGGATCGCCCTGCTGACGGCGCTCAGGCGCCGCGACCGGGTGGCCGGGCTGGTGGGGGTGGCCGCCGCCCCCGACTTCACCGAGGATTTGATGTGGGCGGACTTCACCCCCGAGCAACGCCGCGACCTGATCGAAAAGGGACACGTGGTGTTGCCCAATTGCTACGAGCCGGAAAATCCGTGGACGGTTCCCCGGTTGCTGATCGAGGACGGCCGCAACAACCTGCTGCTGCGCGACGCCATCAACCTGCATTGCCCGGTGCGACTGATCCAGGGTCAGAAGGATGCCGACGTGCCATGGCGGACGGCGCTGAAGATCGCCGACTGCCTGGCGTCCGACGACGTGGAAGTCACCTTGGTGAAGGACGGAGACCACCGCCTGTCCCGTGACCACGACCTGGTGCGCCTGTGCGACGTGGTGGAAAAGCTGGTGGCCGGCCTGTCGTGACCGTCGATTTCTTCAAGCGCACCGCCCTGGCGGAAAATTTCGCCCAAGCCGGCTTGGTGGCCGTCGACATCGGATCGCGCGGCGGCTTCGACCCGGATTTGCTGCCCATCGCCTGGGCGGTGGACGGCATCGGTTTCGAACCCGAGCCCCAGGCTTTCGCGCAATTGCAGAGCTTGTCGCCAGCACCTTGGCACTCGGTGACCTGGCTGCCCTTCGCTGTCGGCGCCGAGAACGGCCCCGCAACCTTGTGGGTGCCGCCCGACCCGGTGGGCGCCTCGCTATTGGAACATGATCCGTCGGTTGGCGAACGTTTTGGCCTGACCCATCTGACCAGCGACTGCCGACCCATCGCGGTGGACACCTTGACCCTGGATTGCGCCCTGGACAGCCGACCGCTTCCCGATTACCTGAAGCTGGACGTGGAGGGGGCTGAACTGTCCATCCTGAAGAACGCCCCGAAAAGCTTGGCCCATTGCGTGGCGATCAAGGCCGAAGCGTCCTTCGTCGCCGCCCGCAAGGGACAGCCGGTGGTCGCCGACCTTGACGTCTTCCTGCGCGGCCAGGGATTCGAACTGATGGACGTCATCCGCCCCATGCGCTGGCGGTCGCGGCCGGTGGCGCCGCACCCCTATTCCTGGCGGGGCGAGCCCGGCTATTCGCGCGGCCAGATCGGCCAATGCGACCTGCTGTATTTCCGCCACCCCGACGCCGTGACCGGACAAACACAACGTCTGAAAGCCGGCCTGGTTGCCGCTGCCTTGGGCTATTTCGACCGCGCCTTGCCGCTGCTGACCGCCGCCGGCATCGCTCCGGCCCGGGTGAACCAAGCCTCACGCCGTTTCGGTCGTAAGGTGGCCTTGGCCACCATGGGGGGACACCTGCGCGACATGGTGCCGTTGCTGCGCTCGTTGCTGGGCGGAATCCCCTAATCCCGGCACGGCCGTCGGGGGTCGGCGGTGTCGCACAGATCGATGGCGTCGGCGAAGTCCCGCCATTGCAGCAACTCGTCGCCGGACACCGGCACCTGGCCGACGGCGAAGGGGGCGCCGCGCCACATGCGGCTGACCACATAGAAGGCGTCGGCGCCGCGTATGGCGAAATGCAGCACATAGGTGCCGCGGCCGTCGCCCTTGTATTTGCCGCAGGCGATAGCGCGCGAGCCGGCCTCGCGCCCCGCCACCAATCCCAGGCTGGCGGGACCGGCGGCGGCGGATTCGCACACCGCCGCCGTCTTCTCCACCGCCTGTTCCAGGAAATCCTTCACCGTCAGCGGCACGCCACGAAACGCCTGCACTGTGATGCGCCGGGTCCAGGTTTCGGCGGATTCGGCGGCCGGGATCAGCTCGGTGGCTTGCCCCGCCTTGTCGGTGACCGTGCTCAATACCTTCCAATCGGGCAATTGCGGCACTTGCAGCCGTTCGGCGGCGAAGGCGGGCTGGAACAGCAGGAAAACGGCCAGACTGAACAGGATGCGGCGCATGATGACCCCCGTAGCTGCGGCAAGGCTAATCCGCCGCTTGCACCGACGCAATGCCCCTCACGACGGCCTTGACCTGAAGCTCTCGCGACGCTTATAAAACTGAACCGTTCAGTTCAGGTTATTGCCATGAAAAAGATTATCCTGCGCGTCCTTGTCCTGGTCCTGCTGTCCGGCGCCGTCATCACCGCCGGCCGCTGGTACTTTCATGGCCGTTACCTGGAAACCACCGACGACGCCTATGTGGAAGGCGACATCACCAACCTGACACCCAAGGTTTCGGCCCATGTGGTGGACGTGGCGGTGGCCGACAACCAGCGGGTCAAGGCCGGCGACGTTCTGATCCGCCTGGACGACAAGGATTACCGCGCCAAAGCGGCGGAAGCGGCGTCCACCTTGGCAGCCCGGCGGGCGACGCTGGCCCAGTTGGACGACAAGGTCGCCGTGCAACAGGCGGTGCTGGCCCAGGCCGGTGCCGGCATTTCGGCGGCAAAGGCCGATTTGACCTTGTCGCGCCAGGATTTGGAACGCGCCAGCCGTCTGGTCAAAGAAGATTTCGTCAGCCGCCAGCGTTACGACACCCAGGCCGCCGAGGCGGCCAAGGCGGCGGCCAGCCTGCAAGGCAGCAGCGCCCAGGCCACCGCCGCCAAACGCCAGTTGGCGGTGCTGGAAGCCGACCGCGACGTCGCCCAGGCGCAGGTGGAACAGGCCCAGGCCCAGTTGGACCTGGCCCGCGCCGATCTGGACTCCACCATCATCCGCGCCCCGGTGGATGGCATCGTCGGCAACCGCGTCGCCCGTCTCGGCGCCTTCGTGCGGCCGGGTCAGCACCTGCTGTCGGTGGTGCCGGTGGACAGCGTCTGGGTGGACGCCAATTACAAGGAAACCCAGTTGACCCACCTGAAGCCGGGCCAGCACGCCAGCTTGAAGGTGGACGCCTTCCCCGACACCGTTCTGGACGGCGTGGTGGACAGCTTCTCGCCGGCCAGCGGCGCCAAGTTCAGCCTGTTGCCGCCGGAAAACGCCACCGGCAATTTCACCAAGATCGTCCAGCGCGTGCCCGTGCGCATCCGTCTGGCCGCCGACAACCCGCTGGCCGGCCGCCTGGTCCCCGGTCTGTCGGTGGTCGCCACCATCGACACGCGGACCGGCCCCTGAGATGAGCGCCGACGACCCCCGCCATGCCGTCAACCCCGAGGACCGGGTGGTCACCCCACGGGACTGGGTGGGCTTCATCGCCATGGTGGTCGGCATGTTCATGGCCATCTTGGACATCCAGATCGTCGCCAGTTCCATCGCCCAGATCCAGGCCGGCATCTCGGCCTCGGCCGACGAAATCTCGTGGGTGCAGACCGCCTATCTGATCGCCGAGGTGGTGATGATCCCGCTGTCGGGCTGGATGGCGCGGGTGTTTTCCACCCGTTGGCTGTTCATGGTGTCGTGCCTGACCTTCACAATCGCCTCGGTGGCCTGCGCCTTCGCCTGGTCCATCGAAAGCATGATCGTCTTTCGCGCCATCCAGGGCTTCCTGGGCGGCGCCATGATTCCCACGGTGTTCGCCACCTCGTTCCTGTTGTTCCCGCCGCGCATGAGCGCCGGCATCTCGGTGCTGATCGGCCTGGTCGCCACCATGGCCCCGACCATCGGCCCGACCTTGGGCGGCTGGCTGACGGAAAGCCTGTCCTGGCACTGGCTGTTCCTGATCAACGTGGTCCCCGGCCTGATCGTCGCCGCCCTGGTCGGCAGTTTCGTCCACGTGGACAAGCCGCGCCTGGACATGCTGAAGGGCTTCGACCTGGCCGGCATCCTGCTGGTCGGCGCCTTCCTGGGCAGCCTGCAATACATCCTGGAAGAAGGCCCCGGCGACGATTGGTTCGACGAGCCGAAGATCGTCGCCATGACCCTGTTCTGCGCCGTGGCCGGCATGGCCTTCCTGTGGCGCGAGCTGACCACCCCCCATCCGGTGGTGGACGTCCGCGCCTTCCACGACCGCAACTTCGCCGTCGGCTGCCTGTACAGTTTCATCATCGGTATCGGCCTTTACGGATCGGTCTACGTCATCCCGCTTTATCTGGGCCGGGTGCGTGGCTATTCGGCGCTGGAAATCGGCGTCACCATGATGGTCACCGGCATGTTCCAGTTCCTGTCGGCACCGCTGGCCGGGGCCATGGCCAAGAAGCTGGACCTGCGAGTGATGCTGGGCCTGGGCCTGTCGCTGTTCGGCACCGGGTTGTGGCTGAACCACTACCTGACCAGCCAATGGGGCTATTGGGAGATGTTCCTGCCCCAGGCGGTGCGCGGCCTGGCGCTGATGTTCTGCTTCGTGCCCATCAACGCCGTGGCGTTGGGGCACCTGAAACCAGCCGAGGTGCAGAACGCGTCGGGGCTTTACAACCTGATGCGCAACCTGGGCGGCGCCATCGGCCTGGCCGCCATCACCACCTTCCTGCGCGAACGCACCGACCTGCACATGGTGCGGCTGTCGGAAAGCCTGACGCCTGACAACCTGGAAGCCGTCACCCGGCTGTCCGACATTTCCGCCCGCGTCGCCACCTTGCTGCCCGGCGATCCCGACCAGGCGGCGCTGAAGATTCTGTTCAACCTGACCAAGCAGCAAGCCTCGACCATGGCGTTCGGCGACATCCTGATGTCCATGTCGCTGGTTTTCCTGGTCGGCCTGGTGCTGATGCCCCTGGTGCACAAGGTCCGCCATCCGTCGGCCGGCGCCGCCGACGCCCACTGATCCCCATCGGTCGCCGCCACCCCCCGAAAGCCGGAGCAACGCCCCAACCGTCCGGCTTTCCTCCCTCCCTTGGGGCTGGCGGCGACCGAGCCCTGTTGCCAGGGCGGGGCCTGCAAGGCTAAGGTCGCGGGCCTTTCCGATGACGGGTTCGTTCCATGTGCGGCTTCGCCGGTTTTCTTGACATCAGCGCCACCACCCCCGACCGCGCCCGTGTGGTCGAAGCCATGGCCGCCACCTTGGTGCACCGTGGTCCCGACGACCAGGGCGTGTGGTGCGACGACCAGGCCGGCATCGCGCTCGGCTTCCGCCGCCTGGCCATCCTGGACCTGTCGCCCCAGGGGCATCAGCCCATGGCGTCGCGCGACGGCCGCTGGGTGGTCAGCTTCAATGGCGAAATCTACAATCACGGCCAATTGCGCGGCCGGCTCGATCCGGTGGAATGGCGCGGCCATTCCGATACCGAAGTTCTGTTGGAATGCGTCTCGCGCTGGGGGGTCGAACGGGCCTTGGCGCAATTCGACGGCATGTTCGCCCTGGCTCTGTGGGACCGGCTGGAACAGGTGCTGTACTTGGCCCGCGACCGCATCGGCGAAAAGCCGCTTTATTGGTCGGAAAGCAACGGCAGCCTGCTGTTCGGCTCGGAACTGAAGGCGTTGGCCGCGCATCCGGCCTTCGACCGGACCCTCGATCGCGACGCCCTGGCCGAATACATGCGCCTGGGCTGGATCGGTTCGCCGCACAGCATCTACGCCAAGGCGTCCAAGCTGCCGCCGGGATCGGTGATGACGGTCAAGGGCGCCAGTCGTTCCATCCGCCCCTATTGGTCGGCGGCGGAACGCGCCCAGGCGGTGGCCGGCGGCTTCACCGGCGGGCCGGCGGCGGCGGCGGAACGGCTGAACCAGATGTTGCGCTCGTCCATCGCGCTTCGCATGCAGGCCGACGTGCCGGTGGGGGTGTTCCTGTCGGGCGGCATCGATTCGTCGGTGACCGCCGCCATCATGCAGGAACTGTCCCCCAACCCGGTGCACAGCTTCACCATCGCCTTCCAGACCGCCGGCTACGACGAAAGCCCCTATGCCCGCGCCGTCGCCGACCATGTGGGCACCGACCATGTGGAAGTTCCCATCAGCGATGCCGACGCCCTGGCCCTGGTGCCCCGGCTGCCGCACATTTGGGACGAACCCTTCGCCGACCCGGCGCAGTTGCCCACGGCGCTTTTGGCCCAGGTGACCCGGCGCCACGTCACCGTTGCGTTGTCGGGCGACGGCGCCGACGAATTGTTCGGCGGTTACGGCATATACCGTTCCATCCCCAAGGACTGGTCAAAGCTGGCGGCGGCTCCGCACTGGCTGCGCAGCCTGGCCCGCGCCGGCAAGGCGTTGCCGCCGGGCTTGTTGAACCATGCCGCCGGCCTGGCCGGCTGGGTGGGACGCAAGCGCCGGTCCTATCCCGGCTATCGCCTGCGCAAGGCGGTGGAAACCCTGGAAGCCCGCAACCTCGCCCATTTGCTGGGACTTCATTACAGTCGCTGGCGCGGCATGCCGCCCCTGGTGCACGGCGCCCAAGCGCCGCTTGGGCTTTACACCGACAGCCAGCGCCAGCCCGACCTGGCCGACCCGGCGCTGCAAGTGATGGTGCTGGACGTCCTGGGATACCTGCCCGACGATCTGTGCGTGAAGACCGACCGCGCCACCATGGCGGCATCGCTGGAAGCCCGCCTGCCCTTCCTTGACCACGCCATCGTCGAATTCGCCTGGAGCCTGCCCACCGCCCTGAAGATCGGCGCCACCCAAGGCAAGACGGTGCTGCGCGACGTGCTTTACCGCTATGTGCCGCAAGAATTGGTCGACCGCCCGAAGATGGGCTTCGAGGTTCCCGTCGGCCGTTGGCTGACCGGGGCGCTGAAACCCTGGGCCGACGACCTGCTGTCCGAGGACAGGCTGCGCCGCCAGGGATTGTTCGACGCCAAGCTGCTGTCGCGTTGCTGGAGCGACCACCGCTCGGGCCGCAAGAATTGGCAAACCGAAATGTGGCACGCGGTGATGGCCCAAGCCTGGCTGGACGCCCAGGGCATGTGATTCTTCCGTGAGAGGGGAAATTCCCTCTTCGCTACCGGACACTGGGCTGCTACCGTTTTCCCATGGGGAAGCAAGATTCGACCGAAATGGAAGCCCTGGCCCTGGCGGAGCTGCTGTGCGCTCGCGTCTGCCACGATTTGTCCGGGCCGGTGGGCGCCACCGCCGCCGGTGCCGAGTTGTTCATGGATTTGGGCGGCGGCGACCCCGAGACCTTGACTTTAGTATCAACCAGCGCGGCCGGCGCCGCGGCACGGCTGCGCCTGCTGCGGGCCGCCCTTGGTCCCGCCGCGTCCTCGCCCCACCGCCTTGCCGCCCTGCGCGGCATGGTCGATTCCCACCTGGCCAGCCTGGCCTCGGCGGCGGCTCCCGCCATCGTCGTCAGCTGGCGCGACATCCCCGATCCGGTGGACGGCGACACCGCCCGACTGATGCTCAACCTGGTGCTGCTGGGTCGCGACGCGTTGCCGCGGGGCGGCCGCATGGAACTGGGCCTGGACAATGGTTTGCCGTCTTTGCTGATCCATGGCGAACCCGCCAGCCTGGCGGACGACGTCAAGCTGGCGCTGACCCAAGCCGGCCCCGTCAGCGGCCCGCGCCCGGCGCAAGCCGCGCTGACACGAATTCTTGCCGAACAGCAAGACAACAAGGTGTGCGTGACGCCAACGTCCTTGGGATTGCGGGTTGCCATTGAAAAAGCGGGTTAAACCTGCGACCAAGGAAGTTGTTCTCTGGTCCTTATGGGTTCTTCTATTGCCCCATAGACCGTGGTATTAGTCGATGGCCGTGTCTGCTGAAAGCGGAGCCGGTCGGGTCATGTCGGCACCCAAGGGGGTGCCGTCGGGAAACGGTGCAAGCCTGATGGCGTGGAGTCTTGGAGTCGGCCATGGATGATCTCCTTAGCGAATTTCTGACGGAAACCTCGGAGAGTCTTTCCGTGCTCGACGTCGAGTTGGTCAAGCTCGAGCAGAACCCCGAACCCGCGATCCTGCAGAACATCTTCCGCCTGGTGCACACCATCAAGGGCACCTGCGGCTTCCTGGGCCTGCCGCGTCTGGAACACGTGGCCCATGCCGGCGAGAACGTGCTGGGCAAGTTCCGCGACGGCGAATTGGAAGTCACCCCCGCCGCGGTGACCCTGATCCTGCAGGCCATCGACCGCATCAAGCTGATCCTGGGCCACCTGGAACAGAATGAATGCGAGCCCGAGGGCAGCGACGAAGACCTGATCGAATCGCTGAACGCCATGGCCGACGGACGCTTCGTGGCGCCGGCCGCCGTCGCCGCGGCTCCCGTCGCCGACACGCCCTTCCCGGTTGCCGCCGACCTGCTGGCCGAGGTGGAAGCCGCCTATGCCGCCGGCAAGAAGGCCGCCAGCGAAGCCGACATCCGCGCCGAGATGGAAAAGGAACGCCTGAAGGAAGAGGCCGCCGCCCAAGCTGCCGCCGCGCCCGCCGCTGCCGCTCCGGCCCCTGTCGCCCCGGCCCCTGAACCCGAGGCGCCGAAGGCCAATGTCCCGGCCGAAACGCCCAAGCCGCCGGCGGTGACCAAGGAAGTGGTGCCGGCCGGCGCCGCTCCGGCCTCCAGCGAATCCGCCGTTGCCGCCCAGACCATCCGCGTCAACGTGGAATTGCTTGAAAACCTGATGACCCTGGTGTCGGAACTGGTGCTGACCCGCAACCAGCTGCTGCAGATGGTGCGCGGCCGCGACGACAGCGAATTCACCGCGCCGTTGCAGCGACTGTCGCACATCACCACCGACCTGCAGGAAGGGGTGATGAAGACCCGCATGCAGCCCATCGGCAACGCCTGGGCCAAGCTGCCGCGCATCGTGCGCGACCTGTCGGTCGAAATGAACAAGAAGATCGACCTGCAGATGCTGGGCGCCGAGACCGAGCTGGACCGTCAGGTCCTGGAGCTGATCAAGGACCCGCTGACCCACATGGTCCGCAATTCCGCCGACCACGGGTTGGAAGGCCCGGAAGAGCGCAAGGCCGCCGGCAAGCCGGAAGTGGGCAAGGTGGTGCTGAACGCCTTCCACGAAGGCGGCCACATCATCATCGAAATCTCGGATGACGGCCGCGGCCTGAACCTGGACCGCATCAAGCAGAAGGCCGTCGCCAACGGCCTGGCCAGCGAATCCGAACTTGACGGCATGGCGCCGCAACAGATTTACCAGTTCATCTTCAAGGCCGGTTTCTCCACCGCCGAAAAGGTGACTTCGGTCTCGGGGCGCGGCGTCGGCATGGACGTGGTGCGCACCAACATCGAGA
>JAIWOG010000233.1 GCA_020217035.1 Magnetospirillum sp.
AGATCGGCGGCACCGTCGAGTTGAAGAGCCAGCCCGGCAAGGGCTCGTCCTTCATCATCAAGATCCCGCTGACGCTGGCCATCGTCTCGGCACTGATCGTCGAATCGGCCTCCGAACGCTTCGCCATCCCGCAGATCAGCGTGCTGGAACTGGTGCGCGTCACCGCCAATTCCGAACACGGCATCGAGCAGATCAACAACGCGCCCGTCCTGCGCCTGCGCGACCGTCTGCTGCCGCTGGTCAGCTTGAAGAAGCTGCTGCGCCTGTCGGACGGCGACGACCAGGAAACCTTCATCGTGGTCACCCAGGTGGGTACCTACACCTTCGGCATCATCGTCGACCGCGTCTTCGACACCGAAGAAATCGTCGTCAAGCCGGTGGCGCCCATCCTGCGTCACATCTCCATGTTCTCGGGCAACACCATCCTGGGCGACGGCTCGGTGATCATGATCCTGGATCCCAACGGCATCGCCGGGGCCACCGGTGAATCCGGCGTCCTGGGCGGCGGCCAGACGACGGAGCAGAGCGTGGTGCGCGACAAGGGCGGCGATTCCAAGACCAGTCTCTTGGTCTTCCGTGCTTGCGGCGAAGACCTCAAGGCGGTGCCGCTGGCCCTGGTGGCGCGTCTCGAGGAAATCGACGTCAAGGACGTGGAATACAGCCATGGCAAGCCGATGGTGCAGTATCGCGGCCATCTGATGCCGCTGGTGTCCATCGACGGCGCCACCCAGTTCCGCGAGGAAGGCCGCCAGCCGGTGCTGGTGTTCTCGGATCGCGACCACACCATGGGTCTGGTGGTCGACGAGATCGTCGACATCGTCGAGGACCGCCTGAAGGTGGAACTGACCGCCGACAATCCCGGCGTCATCGGCACCGCCGTCATCGCCGGCAAGGCCACCACCATCATCGACGCCGGCTATTACCTGCCGCAGGCCTTCGGCGACTGGTTCGGCCGCAACGACAAGGAATTCGGCGACGACGAACACTCGCAGCCGCGCATCCTGCTGGTGGACGACAGCCCGTTCTTCCGCAACCTGCTGGTGCCCTTGCTGTCGGTGGCCGGCTATGACGTCACCGCCGTCGAAGCCGCCGACCGCGCCCTGGCCCTGAGGGAGCAGGGATACGAGTTCGACATGATCATCTCGGACATCGAGATGCCGGGCATGAGCGGCTTCGACTTCGCCACCGCGGTGCGGGCCGACGGCCGTTGGTACAACACCCCGATGATCGCCCTGTCGTCCCACGCCACCGAAAAGGATTTCGAACGTGGCCGCCAGGTCGGCTTCAACGATTATGTGGCCAAGTTCGACCGCGACTCGCTGTTGCAGACCATCGCCTCGACCCTCGCCACCCTTAAAGGTGCCGCATGAATCAGATCGTCCCCGCCTCCAAGCGCCCCAGCACCGAGCTGGTTGCCCCGGAGACCCAGGATTACGTCACCATGTTCATCGACGGGCAGATGTTCGGCATCGCCGTGCTGACCGTCCAGGACGTGCTGGGGCCGCAGAAGATCACCCGCATCCCGCTGGCGCCCCGTGAAGTGGCCGGCTCGCTGAACCTGCGCGGCCGTATCGTCACCGCCATCGACGTGCGCCTGCGCCTGGGGCTGAAGCGCCCGCAGGACGACAACAAGGGCATGAGCGTGGTGGTCGAGCAAAGCGGCGAGTTGTACTCGCTGATGGTCGACCAGGTGGGCGAGGTGCTGAGCCTGCCGGTGGCCAAGTTCGAACGCAACCCGCCGACACTGGACCCCATGTGGCGCGAATTCTCGGCTGGCATTTATCGTCTGGATGATAAATTGCTGGTGGTTCTGGACGTCGCCAAGCTTCTCGATTTCAAGCAAAGCGAATAGGATCACGCGGATAGGCAGCCCTCGGACGGGGGCGCCACCCAACGGAGGCACTGCGGGCATGAAGTCCTGTTTGATCGTCGATGATTCCAAGGTCATCCGCATGGTGGCCAAGAAGATCCTGCATGAGCTGACCTTCACCACGGCCGAAGCCGAGGACGGGCAGCAGGCTTTGGATTACTGCAAGGGCAACATGCCTGACGCCGTGCTCCTGGACTGGAACATGCCGGTGATGAACGGCATCGACTTCCTGCGTGAATTGCGCAAGCTGCCCGGCGGCGAGCATCCGGTGGTGGTGTTCTGCACCACCGAGAACGACATCGAGCACATTCAGGAAGCCATCACCGCCGGCGCCAACGAATACATCATGAAGCCTTTCGACAGCGAGATCCTTCAGGCGAAGTTCTCGCAGGTTGGCCTGCTGTAAGTCCTCTGGCCTCGAAAGGATTCCAGGTCGCATGACCCTTGACGCCACCCCCGCCGCCGTCGCCTCCGCGAACGACAAGATCCGCGTGATGCTTGTCGACGATTCGGCCGTGGTGCGTGGGCTGGTCACCCGCATCCTCGAGGAAGACCCCGCCATCGCCGTGGTGGCCTCTGTCGGCAACGGACAGATGGCGCTGTCGGCCTTGGAGCGCCAGGATATCGACGTCATCGTGCTGGACATCGAGATGCCGGTGATGGACGGCATGACCGCTTTGCCGTTGCTGCTGAAGGCTGATCCCGGCGTCCGCATCATCATGCAGTCGACCTTGACCCTGAAGGGTGCCGACGTGTCCTTGCGGGCGTTGCAGATCGGCGCCGCCGACTACATCCCCAAACCCACCGCCACCCGTGATCTGGCCGGCGGCATGGACTTCAAGAAAGAGCTGCTGGACAAGGTGAAGGCCCTGGGATACGCCCGCCGCCGCGACCCCAATCGCAAGCAGCGCCCGGGCGGCGGCAGCGCTCCGCCGCGCCCCGCCCTGTCCTCGTCGCCACGGCCGTCGGCCCTGTCCCCCACCGGCCCGATCAAGCTGCGCACCCACAATCCGGAACCGCCGGACATCATCGCCATCGGCTCCAGCACCGGCGGGCCGCAAGCCCTGTTCAACCTGCTGGGCACCATGCGGGCGGGAACCGTCAAGCAGCCGATCCTGATCACCCAGCACATGCCGGCCACCTTCACCACCATCCTGGCCGAGCACATCAGCCGGGTTTCGGGATGGGAAGCCAAGGAAGCCCTGGACGGGGAAACCATCAGGGGTGGCCGCGTCTACGTGGCGCCGGGCGACTTTCACATGCTGGTCGAGGTTCGCGGCGCCGAAAAGGTGCTGCGACTGACCAAGGACCCGCCAGAGAATTTCTGCCGTCCGGCCGTCGACCCCATGTTGCGCAGCGTTTCCGCCGCCTATGGCAAGCGCGTCCTGGTGGCCATCCTGACCGGCATGGGATCGGATGGCGCCAAGGGCGGCACCGTGGTGGTGGAAGCCGGCGGCACCGTGATTGCTCAGGACGAAGCTTCTTCCGTAGTTTGGGGTATGCCGGGCGCCGCCGCTAATGCGGGGATATGCTCGGCGGTGTTGCCGCTGGGCGAAATCGCCCCGTGGATGATTAAACTGGCGACAAGGCGCTAAGATCATGCGTCCCGAAGATTTTGATTTTATCGCCAAGATGCTGAAGGACCGTTCCGGTCTGGTCATCAGCCGCGACAAGGCTTACCTGCTTGAATCCCGCCTGACCCCGGTGGCCCGCAAACGCGGCCTCAAGGGGTTGGACGACTTGGTGGCGACGCTTCGCACCGCCGGCGAGGACTTGCTGCGCGAAGTCACCGAAGCGATGACCACCAACGAATCGTTCTTCTTCCGCGACATCAAGCCCTTTGACCAGTTCAAGGCCATGGTGCTGCCGCAATTGCTGGCCAACCGGGCGCAGAAGAAGTCGTTCCGCATCTGGTCTGCGGCTTCGTCGTCGGGTCAGGAAGCCTATTCCCTGGCCATGATCCTGAAGGAAGAAGGCGCCAAGCTGGCCGGCTGGAAGATCGAGATCGTCGGCACCGACATTTCCACCGAAATGCTGGAAAAGGCCAAGGCCGGACTTTATTCGCAATTCGAGGTGCAGCGCGGCCTGCCCATCCAGTATCTGGTCAAGTATTTCAAGAAGACCAACGAGATGTGGCAGATCGATTCGGCGATCCGCGCCATGGTGCAGTTCCGCGAATACAATTTGCTGCACGACTTGAAGACGCTGGGCCAGTTCGACGTGGTGTTCTGCCGCAACGTCTTGATCTATTTCGACCAGCCCACCAAGTCCCGCGTGCTGGAAAACGTCGCCAAGATCATGCCCGACGACGGCCTGCTTTATCTGGGCGGGGCGGAAACCGTTCTGGGCATTTCCGACAAGTTCAAGCCGGTGCCCGATCAGCGCGGCATCTATTCCTTGACCCGTTCTGCCGGGGCGGCCAGCGCCGTTCCCAGCACCGGCCTGGGGTCGAAGATTTAAGTTTCCGCCAGGATCGCCGCCAAGCCCTGGCGATAGCTGGGATAGCGCAAGACGATACCCAATTCGTCCTTGATGCGGTCGTTCTTCACCCGCTTGTTGTCGGCGTAGAACGACAGGGCCATGGGCGACAGGCTGGTCTTGGCCTGTTCCCAATCCATCTCCGGCGGCGGTTCCACTCCCAACAGGGCGCAGGCGTGGGCGATGACGTCCTGCGGCGGGGCGCAATCGTCGTCGCAGACATTGTAGATCCGCCCAGGCTGCGGCCGGCGCATGGAAGCCAGCACCACCTGGGCGATGTCGTCCACGTGGATGCGACTGAACACTTGCCCCGGCTTGACAATGCGCCGGGCCTTGCCTTGGCGGACAGTGTCGATGGCCGACCGCCCCGGTCCGTAGATCCCGGCCAGACGGAACACGTGCACCGCCAACCCGCTGTCCATCCAGGCCCGTTCGGCGGCGACGCGGCGGCGGGAACGGTCCAGATCGGGGGCGGGTTCGCTGGTCTCGTCAACCCAGTCGCCGCCCCGGTCGCCGTAAACACCGGTGGTGGACAAATAGCCCACCCAACGGGGATCCAGTCGCCGCAAGTGTTCGCCGGCCATGTCCAGCACCGGGTCGCCCTCGGCGTCGGGGGGAACCGAGGACAGCACATGGGTGACCCCGTCCAAGGCGTCGTCTGGCAGCGGATGATCGCGGTCGAAGGCATGGACGGTCATGTCCCCCAGTCCCTGGGCCTGCCCGGAGCGGGTGGTTCCCGCCACCTGCCAACCCTTGGCGCGGGCGGCGCGGGCGACGACGCGGGCGGAAAAGCCCAGGCCGAAGATGAAAAGGCGTCCCGTCATCTGTTCCCCCCTTGCTGAGAATCCTTGCAATGTCGGCCCGTGGCGCCACACTGTCGGGCCATCACAATAGCACAGTGTCGCCCATGCCCCGCTTGATCCTGCTCATCCTGGCCCTGATCCTTCCCACCGGCGCCTGGGCGCAAGCCATCGACGGCGCCCAGGAATACAAAGCCTGCCTGACCCTGGCCAAGAAGAACCCGGAAGCCGGTTGGGAAGAGGCTTTGGCCTGGCAATCCCTGGGCGGCGGCGAAGCGGCCCGCCATTGCGCCGCCGTGGCGCTGATCGGGCTGGAGAAATACGGCGAGGCCGCCAGCCGGTTGGAGACCCTGGCCAATGAAAGCGTGCGCGAGGACAGCGTCCGCGCCGAGATGTTGGCCCAGGCCGGACAGGCGTGGCTGCTGGCCGGCAACATCCAACGGGCCGATTCGGCCCAGCGCGGCGCCCTGATCCTGGCCCCGGGAAATCCCGACCTGCTGCTGGACCACGCCGTGCTGCTGGCCCAGGTCAACCACTACGCCGAAGCGGTGGACGTGTTGTCCAAGGTCCTGCGCACCCAGCCCAACCGGGTCGAGGCGCTGACGCTCCGCGGCACCGCCTTTCGTTTCCTGAACAACATCCCGGGCGCAGCCGACGACATCAACCAGGCGCTGAAGTTGGACCCGGATTTTCCCGACGCGCTGCTGGAACGCGGCATCCTGAAACGCCTGGACGGCGACGACAAGGGGGCGCGGGCCGACTGGGTCCGCGCCATCGACCTGGCCCCAGAGTCGGAAACCGCCGACCTGGCCCGCAAGAACCTGGAAAAACTGGATGTGAAGGTGAAGTGAT
The DNA here is from genome assembly GCA_020217035.1 of Magnetospirillum sp. Classification (GTDB taxonomy): domain Bacteria; phylum Pseudomonadota; class Alphaproteobacteria; order Rhodospirillales; family Magnetospirillaceae; genus Magnetospirillum. Next base: position 6,001 of record JAIWOG010000233.1, read on the forward strand.
GGACAGCCTGCCCGCCTGGCAAGTGGATGCCGGACGTTTCGTCTTCGCCGAATTGGACGGCGACCGCACCTTGTGCCTGAAGGCGGAACGCCACGGCAAGGACCACGTGAACCATTTCCTGGTCGCGCTTGACCCCCTGGCCCGGCGCGACGCCATGGCGCTCTGTTATCTGGACCCCGAACAGCCGCTGTTTCCGGCCGATGGCTTCAGCCTTGCCTTCGTGGCGGCCAGCGGCGACCCCCAGGTGGGGGACGTGCTGGAAACCGAGGCCGGCCTGTGGCTGAAGCTGCGCGACGCGGCGTCGTCGCAGCGCCTGTACTGCTTCGTCAACTTGGCCGACGGGCGGATCAAACCTCGCCTTGATCGCCATCGCCACCAAAAACTGGAATGGAAGCTGCAACGAATTTAATCAAATCCCATGTATTGTGTTTCCGTGACATACAACATTTTGTGACTTTAGTTGCTGACAGCACGATTCCTCTTCTGTTAGCGTCAATAGTGATTGATGGCTTTGACGGATCGTGACGCCTTGCCCTGGATCGCACTTCACGCACGTCCTTCCCTGGTGGCAGCCGCCCGCGTTCGGGTCGCAAAGCTGCCGTACCACCGCCATTCAATCGTTCAGACCTTCCGTTTTCGGAAGGTTTTTTTGTGCCCGGCTTCCATCACCACCTGGGGGTAAGTATGGCCAAACGTCCCGCTCGTCACCTGTCGCAGCAAAAATCCGAATCCGTGGTGCCGTTGTACCCGGCCGAATCCCAATGGCACCCCTTGGGGGAAGAGGAGGCAGGGCGGGACAAGGCCTATGTCCGCAAGGTCAGGCCACAAAGCGAGGGCCAGAAACGGCTGATGGAGGCCATCGGCGAACACCACCTGACCGTGGCCCTGGGTCCGGCCGGTACCGGCAAGACCTTCCTGGCCATCTCGGCGGCGGTGGAAGCCTTCGAATCCGGCACGGTGTCGCGCATCATCCTGTCGCGTCCGGCGGTGGAAGCCGGCGAATCCCTGGGCTTCCTGCCCGGCGACCTGCAAGACAAGCTGGCCCCCTATCTGCGGCCGCTTTACGACGCCCTGTCCGACCGCATGGGCGGCAAGCGCCTGCGCGCCTGCATCGCCGACGGCACCATCGAGGTGGCCCCCATCGCCTATATGCGTGGGCGCACTCTCAACAACGCCTTCGTGGTCATCGACGAGGCGCAGAACTGCACCTATGGCCAGATCAAGATGCTGCTGACCCGTCTGGGCTGGCACTCCACCATGGTGCTGACCGGCGACCCCGACCAGACCGACCTGCTGCCCGGCATGTCGGGCCTGGCCGACATCGCCGGCCGGTTGCGCAACCTGCCGGAAGTGGCGGTTGTCGACCTGGCCGAGGCCGACATCGTACGCCATCCCTTGGTCGCCTCGATGTTGACGGTTCTGTGACCAGGGAAACATAACCAATCTTTCATTTCAACCGGTGGGGGCGCTCTGAAATAATGCGCCCCCACAACATTTGGTATCAGGAGGGGGTTACATGGACGATATCGATTGCGCTGCTGAACGCATCGACGCTTTCAACAAGGTCGCCCTGCAGATGGTGCTGTCCCGCACGATGGGCCCGGCCTCGACCGGCGTGTGCAAGGCTTGCGGAGCGCTGATCGAAGCCGAACGCCTGCGGGCCACCCCCCACGCCCGCCATTGCACGGAATGCGCCGAGGATCTTGAAGCGGAAAGCCGCCGCAAGAACCGCTGCGGCCCGCGCTGATCCTCAGGGCTTGACGCGATCTCCGGACGGGCGGAGAGTCACGGGACTGTTCGCCCCCGGATTGAGATGATGCGCGTCGGAACCTGGATCAATACTGTCCTTGCCTGCGTGGCGTGGCTGTTCGCCGCCACCCCCCTGCATGCCGCCGACAGCGTCATTCTGGCCGCCGATTACTGGTGCCCGCACACCTGCGACCCGGACAGCGGCCGATCCGGCTACATGATCGAACTGGCCCAGGAAGCCTTTGCGGCTTCGGGCATCAAGACCATCTACCAGATGCGTCCCTGGGCCACCGCCATGACCGACATCCGCGCCGGGCTGGTCGACGGCGTGGTCGGCGTGCTGGCCAACGAGGCCCCCGACCTGCCGCACAACCACATGGCGCTGGGCCGCCAATCCAACGCCTTCCTGGTGGCCGCCGATGACGGCTTCATCCTGCGCGGACTGGACTCGCTGGCCGGCAAGCGGATCGCCACGGTCAAGGATTACAGCTATTCGCCGGCCATCGATTCCTGGCTGGCCGCCCACGCCGAACAGGTTCAGGCGCAGCCGGGCAACCGGGCGGCGGAACACAACCTGGAGCATCTTCTGGTCGGCAAGGTCGACGTGGTCGTCGACGACGAGGCGGTGCTGCGCGACACCGTCATCCGACTGGGCCTGAACGGCAAGCTGCGCAATGCCGGGCGCCAAGCCGGCGGCACCTTGCACATCGCCTTTTCCGCCACCCGCCCCAACGGCAAGGAACTGGCGGCCATTCTGGATGCCGGCATCGCCCGCCTGCGGGAAAGCGGCCGCCTGGCGGAAATCCTGGCCGCTTACGGCCTTAGCGATTGGCAATAATCACCCTGCCCCTGGGCCGTCCCGCTTTCGTTGATGTTGATGCGGGCGATGGCTTTGCTATCATCGGGGGAATGCGCCATCTCGTTCCCCTCCTTGCGCTGGTTCTGGCGCTTTCAGCCGGCGATTCCCGTGCGGGTGGCGCCGGGACCGGACTTGCCTTGCCGGAAACCCGCACCTGCGGGGAAAACAAACCCATGCCGTTCCCCCGGCCCAAGGACTTCGCCGAGTGGAACTGGAACGCCCTGGCGGCGCGGCTCAACGGCCGGACGGACGAGGAATTGGGCTGGTATAGTGTCGGCATGGAAGCCGGAGACCGCCAATCGTTCGAATGGGCCGGCATGCTGTACGAGGATGGTCGCTGCACCTTGCCGCCCGACACGACCAAGGCGGCCGAACTGTATCGGCGCGCCGGCGCATTGGGACAATGGACCGCCTTGATCCGGCTGGGATTGCTGACCCTGGCCGGCGACGGCGTCCCCGCCGACACGGAACAGGCCGACGCCCTGTTCCGGCGCGGTTTGATCCACAATCTGAGCGGTAACCTCGACTATCCCCGCACCATGATCGAACGTCATATCCTGCGCGGCCGTCCCATGCCGCCGGAATTGGAATCCCGGTTGGCGTGGTGGGGGGAAACCATCAAGTCCCCCCCCTCCGCTGCCCCCCAGATCGCCGCCGATTTCCTTGACCCCAACTCGCCGGCTTATGATCCGGTGGCCGGATGCAAGGTTGTCGAACGTGGCGGGTACAAGGATGCCGGCGCGGCCTTCGCCCTGTACCGTTTGCTGTCCACGGGGACCGAAGGGCTAAAAGTCAAACCCAAATTGGCGGATTATTGGCTGATCAGCGCTGCCATCGACGGTCACGGCCCTGCCCATGCGGAAATCGGACGCCGCCTGCTGACGGGCGACCGGGCGCAAAGATTGCGTGGCGCGGCCTATCGTCATCTCCGCGTCGCAGAGAAGGCGGGGGAAGAGGTCTCCATCCTGTTGCGTCGGATCGAGGCCGAACTCCCCCCCGAAGTGATCGTGGATCTGCAGACGAACTGGCCGGGTGCTCCGTCGGGAACGGGCTTGGCTTACGAAACGCCTTCGCCGGAACAGCCCGTCTGCGAAAGAGCACCCTGAGCTTCCCGCATGGCGGCATATGCCGCATCCAGTTCCTTTTGCATTAACTGTTGGGTGCGCACGGCTTCGGCCAAGTCGCGCTCGATCTGACCGACGTCGTAGTCGTGGCTAAGGATGTCGCCCAGGTCGAAACCCTTTTCCGGTTTCAAGTTGGCCTTGATGCAAGCGATGGCGGCGGCGGAAAGCTTCGCCGGCCACCCGCCCTTGGTGGTGGCACCGGCCGCAGCGCCGGCGGCCAGACAATCCCCGGCAGCCGATCCGAGAGCATCGCCGACAGCAGTGGCACGCTTTGCGGCAGCCTCATCCAATTGCTGGCGTAGCTCCTTGACTTGATCGACAGCCTCGTGAAAGCGTTTCGAGGTTGACTGATAATGCAATTCGGCATTGCCGAGATTGACACGCAACTGCCGGCACTGGCCGTTGTCCTTGCTTTCCCGGTCGCCGGGAACAGCGTCGACAGGGGGCGGGTTGCCGTTGTCATTGCCGTCCCTGCCCTGGCCCGATCCGGAGCCGCCGGTGCCGTCGCCCGGCCCATTGCCTCCGCCGCCGTATTCCTTGGTGATGACGATGACCAGACGGCCGTTCTCATCCACATACCAGCCCGGTCCACCGTCCGGGGACGAGCCGTCCTCGTGGGATGGCGGCCGCTCCTCTTCCGTCAGACCGGCTGCCCGCATCTGCGTCGCGAACTTACCGGCAAGGCCGGGATCGCGGACCGCCATCTCCTTATGCACGGCGGCAAGATAGGGCATGGAGCCAACGCGGTCCCTGGCGACCTCACCCCGGAAATGCGTGACGGCGTCCTGATAGTCCGACCGGCCCAGCAACGCGTTCGCCATGCGGGAGGCAGCCTCTTGGTCGGCGCCGCGGGCAGTGCCGAAAGGCGAGGGAATCGTCGATGATGAGCGTTCGGAATGGCTGACCCCGTTCGTCCCACCCTGCCCTCTCTGAACGATGGAAGCTTGTTGCGTCATGCCGTCGTTGAATGCGCCGAGCAATCCCTTGGGCTTGGCCGCCGGCTTGGCAGGCGTGGTGCCGCCCAGCAACCCTCCCAAGGCGGTAATGGTGGGGCCGCCGGGCTTCAGCACGCCGTCCACTACCAGCCCCTTGTCCCGCTGGAACTTGCGGATGGCGGTATCGGTGGCGGGATTGGCGTAACCGCTGGGGCCGTCCCGGCCAAGGTCGAGGTAACCGGCCTTGCCCAGCAGCGTTTGCACCTTGGCGACGTCCGGACGCGTGTTGTCGCCACCCGAGGGAGCGACGACGCCGTGCAGGTCGAAGGGAGTGGAGCCGAACAGCTCGCCAAGGCCGGCGCCTTGCTGTCATGCCTGCTGGAAGGCCGGAAAACGCGGGTCGGCATCGTCGTCGAGCAGCGAAGTGGGCTTGATGCGCCAATCACCCGAAGCGCCAGGGCCCGAGACCCAGCGACGCTCGGGCCGGTCGGTGAACGGGGATTGAAAGGGAAAGCGGGTCATGGAACCTCCTCAAGGCAGACGCGCCTCTTCGCCCGTGCCCGAGAACCGGGCCGGTGAAACTGCGCGAAGGGTGGAAAACGACGACGCCCGGCACCGCAGGCTGCGGTCCGGGCGTGGGTCGGGTGTTGACGGAACACTTCTACCGCAAGGCAGGCAGTCCGTCAATCACGTTTTGTTCTTAAACAAAAACGGATGAAGAAGATTTGGTGCCCCAGGCCGGACTCGAACCAGCAAGCCTTTCGGCGGTCGATTTTGAGTCGACTGCGTCTACCAATTCCGCCACTAGGGCACCGTGGATTGGGATGGCGATAATATCCATCCCAAGCCGCAGGTCAACGGGGATTTAACCCAATAATGCATATTTCAGCACGAAGGCCGCCGCCAGCACCGCCACCGTCGGGCTGACGTCGCGGACCTTGCCGGACAGCACCTTGATGGCGACGAAGGTGATGAAGCCGAAGGTGATGCCGTGGGCGATGGAAAAGGTCAGCGGCATGGCGAGCGCGGTGACCACCGCCGGCACCGCCTCGGTCAGGTCGTCCCAGGCGATGTCGGCCAAACCGCGGGCCATCAGGCAGGCGACGAACAACAGCGCCGGCGCCGTGGCGTAGGCCGGAATCGACGACGCCAGCGGCGCCAGGAACAGCGCCAGCAGGAAGAAGACGGCGACGACGACGGCGGTCAGGCCGGTGCGGCCGCCCGCCTTGATGCCGGCGGCGCTTTCGATGTAGCTGGTGGTGGTGGACGTCCCCAACACGCCGGACGCCATGGCGGCGGCGGAATCTGCCACCAAGGCGCGACCGATGCGCGGCAGGCGGCCATCCTTGTCCAGCATGCCGGCGCGATGGGCCAGGCCGATCAGGGTGCCGGCATTGTCGAACAGGTCGACGAACAGGAAGGCGAAGACGATGGCCACCAGCCCCAGGTTCAGGGCGGCGGCGACGTCCATCTGCAGGAAGGTGGGCGCCAGGGATGGCGGCATGGACATGATGCCGCCGAAGGGGGTCACCCCCAGCGCCATGCCCAAAGCGGTGGTCCCCAGGATGGCGATCATGATGGCGCCCGGCACCTTGCGCACGTCCAAGGCCACCATGGCCATGAAACCGCCGATGGCCAGCAGCGCCTGGGGCTGCTTGACGTTGCCGAGCGTCACCAGGGTGGCCTGATGGCCGGCGATGATGCCGGCGTTCTTCATGGCGATGATCCCCAGGAACAATCCGATGCCGGCGGATATGGCCAGCTTCAGCGAATGGGGGATGGAATTGATGATGGCCTCGCGCACGCGGGTCACCGCCAGCACCAGGAAGATGCAGCCGGAAACGAAGACCGCCCCCAGCGCCACCTGCCACGGGTGGCCCATGCCCAGCACCACGCCATAGGTGAAATAGGCGTTCAGCCCCATGCCCGGCGCCAAGGCGATGGGGTAGTTGGCGTAAAGCCCCATCGCCGCCGAGCCGATGGCGGCGGCGAGGCAGGTGGCGGCGAACACCGCGCCCTTGTCCATGCCGGCATCGGCCAGCATGGCCGGGTTGACGAAAATGATGTAGGCCATGGTCAGGAAGGTGGTGGCCCCGGCCAACACTTCGGTGCCGATGTCGGTGCCGTTTTCCCGCAATTTGAACAGACGCTCAAGCATGCGGCGGCTCCACCCCCAGATTGTCGATCAGCCGGGCGCCGGACAGCCGGGCGGCCACCAGGATGCGGGCCGCACGGTCCAGACGGTCCAGCGGCTGCAAGCCGTCGGCGGCGCGGACTTCCAGGTAATCCACCGACAGGAAGCCGGCTTGCAGGATGCGCGTCACCCCCTCGGCGCACAAATCCGCCGATGTCCGCCCCTGGCGCAATCCTTCCGCCATGTCGGCCAACACTTGGTAAAGCACGGGAGCGATCTTGCGTTCTTCCATGGACAAATAGGCGTTGCGCGACGACCGCGCCAAGCCGTCGAACTCGCGCACGGTGGGGACGCCCACCACCTCGACCGGGATGTCCAGGTCGCGGACCAGACGGCGAATCACCGCCAGTTGCTGCCAATCCTTCTCGCCGAACAGCGCCATGTGCGGCGCCACCTGCAACAGCAGCTTGGCCACCACGGTGGCGACGCCGTCGAAATGGCCGGGGCGGACATCACCGCACAGACCGTCCGACACGCCGGAAACGTGGATAGTGGTGGCGAAGCCGTCCGGATACATCTCGGCGACCGTCGGGGCATACAGCAGATGGCAGCCGGCCTCGGTCAACAGCGCCGCGTCTTGAGCCTCCTGGCGGGGATAGCGGCTGAAATCCTCGTTGGGGCCGAACTGGGTGGGGTTGACGAACACCGACACCACCACCCGGTCGGCCAGTTCCAGGCCGGTGCGGACCAGGGTCAGATGGCCGTCATGCAGCGCCCCCATGGTGGGAACGAAAGCGACGCTGAGCCCCTGGTCGCGCCAATATTGGACGCGGCCCCGCAAATCGGCCTTGGTGCGGACGATATCCACCGTGTCGGACATGGAAACCTCTAGCTCTTGGACGCCTTGGGCAGGCCGAAGCAATGTTCGGGGCCGGGAAAGGCGCGGGATTTGACCTCGGCCGCGTAGGTGGCGGCCGCTTGGGTGATGGGATCGGAAAGATCGGCGTAGCGCTTGACGAATTTCGGCGTGAAGTCGGAAAACAGCCCCAGCACGTCCTCGGTGACCAGCACCTGGCCGTCGCAGGCGGGAGAGGCGCCGATGCCGATGGTGGGAATCGAGATCTCGGCCGACAGCGCCCGGGCCACCGGTTCCACCGTGCCTTCGACCACCACGCAGAAGGCGCCGGCCTGGTCCACCGCCAGGGCGTCGTCCCGGATCTGCGCCGCTTCCGCGTCAAGCCGGCCTTGGGCGCGGAACCCGCCGGCGGCGTGCACCGCTTGCGGCTTCAGGCCGATATGGGCCATGACCGGAATGCCGCGTTCGGACAGGAAACGGATGGTTTCGGCCATTTCGCGGCCGCCTTCCAGCTTGATCGCGCCGCAGCCGGTTTGCGCCATCACCTGGGCCGCGTTGCGGAACGCCTGTTCCTTGCTTTCCTGATAACTGGCGAACGGCATGTCCACCACCACCATGGCCTGGCGCGACCCGCGCATCACCGCGCAGCCATGATTGATCATCATGTCCAGGGTGACGGAAAGCGTGGTGTCCATGCCGTACAGCACCATGCCCAGCGAATCGCCCACCAACAGGATGTCCACATGGGGGTCCAGCAGCTTGGCGATGGGGGCGGTGTAGGCGGTCAGCACCACCACCGGATCGGCACCCTTGCGGGCACGAATATCACGGGTGGTGACACGCTTGGCTTTGACTTCGGCGCTCAAGGTTTCCTCCAACAAGAGCATGTTCACGCCATGCGCGGACATGCGGCAAGCCCGAGTGGCGTTTGAACCGCCCGGCACGGGCACCCCGTTCAAGCCGGCCCTGGTTTTCCATCCCCGCCCCGTGAAGTCAAACGATAATAAGCCCGGCCTTGCGGAATTCAGTTGGCGGCGACGCCTTCCGCCAGTTCACGCAAGGCGCTGGAATCGGTCAACACCACATGGCCGGAGGCCGGCAAACCGATGACCCCTTCCCGCTTCAACTGGGTGAAGGTGCGGCTGACCGTCTCGATGGTCAGCCCCAGATAATCGGCGATGTCGGCGCGGCTCATGGGCAAGGCCACCGGGCTGTTGGGCAGGCCCTGAACCTCGGCCCGCTGCGACAGCTTCAGCAGGAAGGTGGCGACCTTTTCCCGCGCCGTCTTGCGCCCCAGCAGCAGCATCTGTTCCTGCGCCGCCACCAAGTCCTTGACGGTCATGGAAAACATCTTGCGTTCCAGCTTGGGGATGTCGCCCAGCAGGGAATCGAGCTTGCGGTGGGTGAAGCGGCACAATTGCGTCTGGGTCACCGTCTCGGCGGTGTAGGCATAGCCGGTGTCCAGCCCCAGGCCGAACATCTCGCCCGAGAACAAAAAGCCGATGATCTGGCGGCGCCCATCGGACAACAGCTTGTAAAGCTTCACCGCCCCGGTGGCGATGGAATAGACGTGGTCGGCGGGGTCGCCCTCGCGGAACACGGTGAAGTTGGCCGGCAGATGGGCATGGCAGCGCACGGTGGCCAGACGCTTGATCTCGTCATGGCTGAGCTCGGCGCAAAAGGCGATTTCGCGGACCACGTCACAATTGCGGCACGGCGGCGCCCCTGCGTCGGCGTCCCTGGCAACCTTGTGATCGTCGTAGTCCAGCGGCGGCATGGATTTCAGCCCGTCTTGTCTGGTGCCGGCGCCTCGGCCTTGGGGGCTGGCGCCGGGGGAAGGTCGTCATCTTCGAACAAGATGCGGTGTGCGGCCCCATCCAGGTCGTCGAACTGCCCAGATTTCAGGGCCCACAGGAAGGCCACCAATCCGATCCCACCCAAAACCAGGGCCACCGGAATAAGCATCAGCAGGTTGGTCAAACTTTTCTCCCGCGCGTCAGCCGCAGGGCGTTGCCAATTACTACCAGTGACGAGGTGGACATGGCAATCGCCGCGATCAAGGGGGTCACGTGCCCGGCCACCGCCAAGGGGACGGTGAAGGCATTGTAACCCAAGGCCAAGCCGAAATTCTGCTGGACCAAAGCTCGGGACCGCCGGGCCACGTCCAGGACTTCCGTCACCGGCGCCAGGCGTTCGCCCTGGAACACCACGTCGGCGGCGGTCTGGCTGACGTCGACGGCGGTGGACGGCGACAGCGACACGTAAGCGGCAGAAAGCGCGGGAGCGTCGTTCAGCCCGTCACCCACCATCATCACCCGCTTGCCCTGGGCCTTCAACGCTTCCAGCCGCGCCACCTTTTCCGCGGGCGTGCAGCCGGCCCGCCACTGGGCGATGTCCAATTGGGCGGCCAAGGCGCCCACCGTCGCCTTGCGGTCGCCGGACAGCAATTCCACCGTCAGCCCCCAGTGCTTCAACTTGGCCACCACCTCGGCCGCGTCGATGCGCGGGCGGTCGGCGAAGGCGAAACGCACCGGCCGGCAACCAGGGCCGGCCAGCCACAATTCCGGCCCCTCGGCCCCATCCTCGTCGGCGACGCCCACATGCAGGCGGCTGCCCAAGCGCCATTCGCCGGCCACCATGCCGCGTCCCGGCTCCTCGACGGCCAGCGGATCGGCGGCGGTTCCGGGCCGTGACGCCGCCAGGGCGCGGGCCAGGGGATGGTGCGAAGCGGCGGCCAGACTGGCCGCCCGCAGTAAGTCTGCCTCGCTCCAGGTGCCGTTTTCCAACAGTTCCGGCTTGCCGATGGTCAGCGTCCCGGTCTTGTCGAACACCACCACGTCGATCTCGGCCACCCGTTCCAACGCCGTGGCGCTTTTCAGCAAGATGCCCTGGCGCAGCAGACGGCCGCTGGCGATCACCTGGACCACCGGCACCGCCAGGGCCAAGGCGCACGGACAGGTGATGATCAGCACCGCCACCGCATGCAGCAACGCCACCTGCCAGGGGATGCCGCCCAACATCACCCAGCCCAGGAAAGTGGCGAGCGCCGCCACGTGCACCACGGGGGCGTACCAGCGCGACACCCGGTCGGCCAGGGCGACATATTTGGCGCGGCCCTGTTCGGCCACTTCCATCATGCGGACGATTTCCGCCAGCAGCGTGCGTTCGCCCACCGCCGACACCGTCAGACGCAAGGGCGCCGACAGATTGATGGTGCCGGCGAAGACCTGGGTTCCCGGACCGACCGCGGCCGGCACCGTCTCGCCCGTGATCAGGCTGGTGTCCAGGTCCGACCGGCCCGACACCACCACGCCGTCGATGCCGACGCGTTCCCCCGCCGCCACCAGCACAATCTGGCCGGTCTTCACCTGGTTGGGCGGGATCAGGCGCTGGCTGCCGTCGTCCTCCAGGACGGTGACCGCCACCGCGTCCAGCGTCAGCAGATGCTCGGCCGCCGACCGCGCCTTGCCGCGCGCCCGGCTGTCCAGATAACGGCCGATCAACAGGAAGAACAAAAGCGTGATGGCGGAATCGAAATAGGCGTGCTCGCCGCCCCGGATGGTTTCCGCCAGCGACATGCCCGAGGCCAACAAGACACCCAGGGTGATGGGCACGTCCATGTTGGTGCGGCGGTTGGACAGCGCCGCCAAGGCTGAATAAAGGAAGGGACGGATGCAATAAAGCACCGCCGGCAACACGATCAGGGCGCTGATCCAGTGCATCAATTCGCGGGTGTAGAAACCCATGCCGGAAAAATGCCCGGCCCACACCGACACCGACAGCAGCATGACGTTGCCGGCGGCGAAACCGGCCACCGCCATGGCCCGCAGCAATTGCTTCTCGTGCTTTTCGGTTTCACGGCCCAGCTTGGCCGGATCATAGGGCACCAGACGATAGCCCACCGCCAGCACCGGGGCCAATATCTCCGCCGGGTCGGCCTCGTCCCGTTTCCAGCGCAGCACCAGGCGGCGGGTGGTCATGTTGACCCGCGCCCACACCACCGCTGGCTGACGCGACAAAAGCGCCTCGATCAGCCAGATGCAGGCGGCGCAATGGATGCCTTCCACCATCAGGTTCAGGCTGGCCAGGCCGTCGCCCTGGTCGATCACATGGGCGGCGTAATCATGATGGGCGGTGGCGCCGTCCTCGGGACGCAGCGGGCGGACCGCCGGGTCGACGCAACGCCGTTCGTAATATCGCCCCAGCCCCATCTCGGCCAGCAGGGCATAGGCGCCTTCGCAACCCCGGCAACAGAAATCCCCGTCAAATCCGACGGGGATTTCCTGGCCGCAATGACGACACGGACGTGCGGTCACGGAATGACGAAACGTTGGGCGTGCTGATAGGCCATGCCGCCGTCGCCGACGGCGACCACGTCCATGTCCCACACCCCGGCCAACGGCAAGGGAATGGTGCCGCCATAGATTCCGTTGCCCAAAGCCGGCAAATCCACTTCGTGGTCATAGCCGGTGACCGTGGGGCGCACCATGGCGGCGCGGACGGTCAGCTTGTCCACCGCCTTGCCGTCGCGGTCGCGATAGCTGATGCGGATGTCGGCCTGGGGCCGGTCAGCCGAGGGCAAGGGCTGAATCTTGGTGTCGACCGTCCAGCCCATTTCCGCCTGCGCCTTGGCCAAGGCCAGGTTCTGGTTGTAAAGACGCCCCTTCTCATAGGCGTTCTGCGTCGATATGCCAGTGAAGGTGGTGGTGGCGAAATAGGCCAGGGTGCCGTTCACCGCCAGAACCACCCCAAAGGCGCCGACGAAGATGTAGGGGTACCACCACCCCGGCTGACGGGTCTTGGCCATGGCGCTCACCGCCCCGGTCCGGCGAACAGCGAATGGCTGCGGACGATGCTGTCACCGCCCTTCTCGGTCAGGACGAAAGTGATGTCGGTCTTCTTGTCGGTCACGTTTTCCTCGGGGGCATTGACGTAAAGACGAAGGGTGGTGACCTGGTCGCCAGGCACCGTCAAATCCATCTCGGCCACGTTCTTCTCGCCGCCCACCACTTCCATGGTGGCGCCCTGGATGCCGAGAACCTTCAGAGTATAGACGCGCTCGGCACGGACCATGTTGAGAATTTTGTAGGTGTAACCGTTGCGGATAGTCCCGTCCGACAGGGCGACGAACATCGGCGCCCGCTCGTGCAGGATGTTGACCTCGGTGGTCCGCCGGGTTCCCAGCGACAACACCATGCCGACGCCGATGACGGTCAGCAGCAGGGTGTAAAGGATGGTGCGGGTGCGCACCAGCTTGGTCTGCTTGCCGGGACCGCCCGAAGCGCGGGAATTCACGTTGGTGATGGAATCGTACGAAATCAAGCCGCGCGGCAGACCGACGCGGTCCATCATGGAATCGCAGGCGTCCACGCACAGGCCACAGCCGATGCAGGCCATCTGCAGGCCCTCGCGGATGTCGATGCCGGTGGGGCAGACCTGGACGCACATCTTGCAGTCGATGCAATGGCCGCG
>JAIWOG010000234.1 GCA_020217035.1 Magnetospirillum sp.
CGTGTTGCGCCTGTTTGAAATCAGCCACGGCCCAGCCGGTGGCCAGGCTGGCGGCGATGACCAGACCGGCGGTGATCCAGCCGTTCACAGCCCGGCCTCCATCATTGCCCGCCACTTGGCGATGCGGGCCACATAGGTGGTGGTCTCGGCGGCGTTCTTGGCCCCGGTCACCTGGCCCAGGCAAGGCGCAATCCCGGCCCACAGCCGGGCGCCGCCGCAATATGCTTGGGCCTTGATGATGTTGCCGGCCCCGGCGTTATAGCTGGCCTGGGCCAGGGGCTGGCGGTCGATGGGGGGGCGATTGTTGCGCCAGACCTGGCGCAGCTTGGCCATGTAATAGGCCCCGGCGTCGATGGCGATATCGGCGTGGGGCGACACCGCGCCCAAGCGCAATTGCCGGGTGATGTCGCCCCAGGTGCCGGGCATGAACTGGGCCAGGCCGGCGGCGCCGACCGGCGACACCGCTGCCGGGTCCAGGCGGCTTTCCTGGTAAAGCTGGGCCTTCCAGTCGGTCCAGGCTGGATAGTCGGGCCAATAGGTCTTGACCGCCGACTGGATGCGGGCGTCGTAGCGGTCGGGGAAAACCGGCCCGGCCACGGCCGGGGCACAGCCGACCACCATGCCGACCAGGATAGCCAGGGCCAGAATGCGCAGGCCGTAATAGAAGGCCAGGGCCAGCGGCTCTTTCGCCATCTCGGCCATACTTTGAGAGAACGTGCGATTGGACCGCTGGTCCAGATAGCTGGACAGCCAGATCAGGCCGATGACGGCGAGCAAGGCATAGCCCAGTTTCAGGAAAGCGGCGGTGAAGACGAAATCGTCGAACACGATGGAACCTCGCGGGGATGGTGCGACGGTTCCTAGAGTGGAATTTTCAGGGTTGAATATCCGTGGGGAATTACTTCAGGGGTGGGCGGCCTGGAGCGTCCGTATCTTCTCAGCGTTCGGCCAAGTATGCAAGAAGCGGCGGCAATTCGGCGGCCGGCGCCGGCCCCAAGGTGCGGGGCCGGGGGCCGCCCAGGATGTTCCACACGGTCCGTTCAGTGCAGCGCATCTCGCCGGCGATTTGGCCCGCCGTCCAGCCCTGTTCCTTCAGTTCCCACACCCGTGCCCGCTTGCCGGGACCGATGGGAATGTCGATATGGGTGCCGCCGAATCGTTCCGCCAGCTTCAACGCGGCAGCCATGCCTACCAGTTTGACCACCGGGCTTTGCTCGCCCAGCCGGGCCGGCGACGGAATGTACAAGGCCCGCCCACCCCGGACCTTGGACAGGTCCAGGGCCGCGAATTCGCCGATCAATTCGACGATATCGACATAGGCGACGATGCTGGCGGTCATGCTCGTGTCCGTTTAAGGGAGGTTTAGCCGACCGGCAGCGCTGGCTGCTCGCACAGCCGCACTTGTGGTGACGGGATAAGCAAGGACGGCTGTTTGGCCTGTTGCTCAAGCCTGATGACCGCAGCCTCAAAATAGGTCGAGTCGCGCTCGATGGAGATGCATCGCAGTCCGTGCCGCATGCACGCGGCTGCGACGGTCCCGGTGCCGGCATGCAGATCAAGCACGCTGGTGCCAGGTGGACAGATGGACAGGATAGACTCCATCACCGCGACGGGTTTTTGCGCTGGATGAAGCGCCTTGCCGGAACCTGGCATCAGGATACGTTCACTCGCCATTGCGCCTGCTGCCAGCTTCGGAACGTCGAGGTGAGTAGGAAATTTTCGCCAGTCGAGCCCCGGCCCGCGCTTCCATGCGCCATAAAATTCACATGAATATTTAGGCACCGGCCGCAGCGATGGCATAGCGTTGCGCTTGTACCACACGCCGAGAGCCATCATGTCTCCCCAGGACATCGCTAGCATCTCGGGCAACATGGCCGTACCGGCCCATACCACGGCGCCGGTAGTGATGCGCGGCATATAGGCTTCGGCCCAATCCCAGTTCGCCCCCCAAAGGTCTCCGACGGTCGTCGTCGGAGACGTCATAACCGTGACGCCACCCCTGGCGTAATCATCGATGCCGCCAGACAGACCGAGATAGGGCGGGTCGTCAAGCAGTAGATCAATGGTATCGGGTACCGCCTGCATGACCATGGGGTCCATGCAATCGCCATGAATCATTGTGACGGTGTCGATGGTGACGATAGTGGGCATTTAAAACCTACAATTTTATCATGTTGTCCGAGGTCACCAGACGACCATAATGTTGATGGGGCCGACCCTGACCTCTGCGTGGCGCTCGCCTTTTCGTGCGGCGAGATGCCATTGAAACGGCCACAGCCAGATTTGCATTCCAGCGAATCGATTGAGCTTCATGACTTTCTCCTTCAGGTGGATTGCTTCACCGCCCGCACCCGGCCGCCCAGTTCCTTGATCAGCTGGTCCAGCTGGCGGGACGTGGCGGCGAAGAAACCGGGGGCGCCGGCGGTGGTGTAAAGATGGCTGGCTAGGTCCGGCGCCGGGGCGGCGCCAGCCTGGGTCAAGATGGTCCATTGGGCGGACAGCACGCAGCGGCGGGTGTCCTTGTAGGCTTTCCAGTCGACGCCGGCGCGGGTGGCCATGGCCTTCAGGGCGTCGATCACCACATTGCCCTTGTCCGGCTTCAGCCAGCGCAGATCGTCGACGCCGTGCTGGCGTTTGACGAAGGCGGCCAGGGCGGATTCGCGGGGATCGGTGACCACGCCCAGATGGTGCAGGCTGATCCACAGGGCGCGGGCTTTCTTGGCGTGCGGGGTGGCGGCCTTGGGCCGGGTGTCGGGCTGGTGGGCCTGATCGCCTTGCCGGGCCAGTTTCTTGGAACAGGCGATGAAATCGGCGACGGTCATCTCGCGGGCGCTGGCCTTGCCACAGGTCACCTTTTGGAAATCGCGCCGGGCGTCTTCATCCAGCCCGGCCTTCTTGCAGGCGGCAAACCATCCGCGCTGCGCCATCAGTTTGTCGGGGTGGGCTTTCATGCGCATTCTCCGAACTTGTCGATCTGGTTGCCCCAGGCGGACCAACCCGGGCGGGTTTGGCGGGCGAACAATTCGGCATAGGGGCCGTCCACCAGCCGCTCGATGTCGTCGTACATCTGGTCGGGCTTGCGGGAATGTTCCCGCACCGGGGCGGCGATCAGGTTGCGCACCGAGCGCGAGCGATAGACCGGCTGGCCGATGCGGCCGACCAGATAGAACTCGGCGGCCGAACGCAGCACATAGCCGGTGCCGAAGGCCCATTTGGCGCCGGTGCTGGACTGCTTGGCCCAGCTTCCGGCGGTGATGAACCGGAAGCGCCAGGACAGCATCACCTCCAGCGCCTGGGGCAGCATGGGGGCGGTCGCCCACATCACCAGCAGGCAATGGGGGGCAGCCAGTTGGTCGACCGGCAGCGCCTTGATGGCGTCCAGATCCATGCAGGAATATTGGGCCTGGGGCGACTTGGCCTCGCCGGCGGTCGAATACAAGTCATAGCGCCAGGGCGGGTCGGCCAGGATGGCGCCATAGCGCAAGGGGATCAGGGGGGCAAAGGGCCAGGTCATCGAGCGCCCCCAAAACGAAAAGAGGACTCGACTCCCACACCTATTGCACGCATCGTTTTTGGGATTGCCTCTTCATATTTGGAAGCCGCACGATGCCGACGATTGCCATTGCCAATGACGCCGACCTTTTTGCAGTTCTGGAACAGGTGGCTGAAAGAACCCTTGGTCCCGACACAGAGATCGAGTTCCGTGGCTGGCCGAATTATGAAGTCATCATTCGCGGCGAGGATTTTGAAGGCGGGATACCCACCCGCATTATGCCGGCGATCATGGAGCTTCAGCGGCAGGTATATGCAGCCGTCGCGCTGATGAAGTATGGTGCCCCTCAGCGCCTTTCTCGGGAAGAACGAAAGCTTGCCGAGTTGGTCGTGCATTTCGAGGCTGGACATTCCACAAAGTTTTTTTCCGAATTGTGGAAAATCCTCAACCCCCTGGTCAAAGAGGCCGCAGGGAAGATGAACGGGACGCAATTGGTCGTCACCATTTTGGGAATTGCAGCACTGGCTTCCGGCTCGTATGCCTGGAAAGAGCACCTTATTGCCCGCCTCGATGAAAAGGGCATGGAACACTCCTTGCAGATGAGCCAAGAGGAAACGCGGCGCCAGGAGTTGATGGCCCGCATCGCCACTGATTCCCCTGCCGTACATGAACTCATCCGGCAAAATCGTTCCTTCCAGGATCAACTTCTTAAGCGACTGGACGAAAATGACCAGTTGGTGATCGATGGAACTCCGTTGATCGACGGAAAGACGGCCCAACAAGCAATTCGCGCCCCCCGAGAAGAAGCTATTGAGTCCCGTTTCGATGGGCAGTTTATGATCATCAGTGTCGAATCCGGGTTGGTGCGTGGTGGCTTCAGATTGAAGGTTCGGGAAGTCAGTTCCGGCGAAGAACTGACCGTCAAAGTCCCAGAAGGCACACTTACCGAAGAACAGATCGGCACTCTGCAAAAAGGGGAATGGGGCAAGCATCCCCTGACAATGCAGATGAACGTCAAGAAGCTGCGTGACCGCATTGTCGATGCCACGCTTATCGAGGCGGGATTGCGCTGATCCTGTTTTAACGGGCATCTCCATCATCCCCTCGGGTTCTGTTCCGCCGCCTGGTTGACGACTTCGACGATGTCTTGCCAGGACAGGCCGGCGGCGCGGGCGATGCGCACGATGGCGGCGAAGTCCTGTTTGGCGGTGGTGTCGCGCTGGGCCAGGGCCAGGCCGGCGGCGGCGCGGTTGAAATGGGCGAGCGCGGCGACCAAGGCGCGGGTATGGGGGCTGGCGCCAGCGCGGTCCACGAAGGCGCGGATCGCCACGTCGAGGTCCAGCCATGCCCGCGCCAAGCCGCCCATGGGTCAGATCCCGCGCACGTCGAAAGCGGGTAAGGAAAGCCCCTTCCGCGCCTTGTTGGCCCGCTTGACCAATTGGGCGGCGGTCATCGGGGTGCCTTCACAGGTGTAGATGCCGGCGCCCTCGAAGGTCAGCTTCAGCCCTTGGCCTTCCAGCCAGTTTTCCACCGTCTCGATGTCGCAAGGGCACGGGGCCGGGTCATCAGCCCGGCGCAGGCGATCTTCGGGGAGAACCGGTTTGTTCAGCTTGTCGATGACCTGATCGGCCCGCTTGGCGGTGATGGGTTCTTCTGTCGTCACCGATGGCTTGGCTTCCCGTACTTTCGGCGGGGTGGGCGTTTCTTCCTTGGGGGCTTGGGCCAGCTTGGCGTTTTCCCACACATGGGACAGGCCGGCCTTGGCCACCCGCATGTGGATGCCGTTGGGGGCGACGCCCAGGGCCTTGGCGATGTCATTACGGCTGGCGCCGGCCCGGCACAGGGGTTCCAGGATGTCGCGGTCGGATTTCTTGTCGCGGTGCTGGCCCGGCGCCACCCCCAGGCGTTGGGCCTGGTTCTCGCGCCAGACGCCGGTCAACCGATAGGTGGACATACTGGCGCTGACCGAATGCTTCTTGATGTTTTCGGCCTTGGCGATGTCTTCCTCGCTCAGCCCTTCCTGGGCGTATTGGGTGAACCGGCCGCGCCGATCCGGCCCCGGTTCGACGGCGTTGGCCCAATCGTCCGCCGGCGGCCAGGGGGCGGTTTCCGGATAAAGCGTGTGTTGGGGAATGCCGGCAGCGTTGCGCGGCCACCGCGCCTTGATGTCGCTGGCGGCCGCCAAGGCCTTCTTCAGCTTCTCGGGGCCGATCCCCAGGCGGTCTGCGATGGCGGTCTGCGGCAAGCCGGCGGCGTACAGCCGTTCCACCGCGTCCATGTCGATGGAGGGCGGCTTGACCGGCCACCGCAGTTTGGTGGGGGGCAAGGCGGCCTGACCATCGTTTTCAGGGATTTGTGGTGAAGGTTTGTCGGGGGCTTTGTCGCCCCGGAACATGGCGGTGTCGATCTTCACCGCCGCGTCCTGATGAATGAAATCCCAGCAGGCGCTGGCAATGTTCGGCGTTTCCATGCCGCAAGTGGGGGCCAGCACCTCGATCAGGTGCAGGCGCAGCGCCGGGCCGGTGTACGGGTAATCAAGACGGGTGGACATGGTCAGGCCTTTCCGATCAGAAGGTCGGGGGCGCCGGCTTGCAGCAGCTCGGCGTTGATAGCGGCGGTCCAGAAGGAATTGTCCCAGTCCCAGGGACGGACCAGCAACGGGTCGGGGCGATAGTTGATGACGCCCACCTTCCAGCCCAAACCGCGCCGGTACCAGGCGGCAGGCAGTACGTCGGCGAATTCGGTGCCCTGATCGGGACGGGTGCTGCGGTCGAGGCCGAAGATCAGTTCCTGGGACACCGATTCGCGGGCACGCAGCATCATCAACCGCATGACCTGGCCGTGACTGAGGTCGAGGGCGAAAACCTGCAATCCCGCATCGGTCAGGATCAGCGCCTGGTGGGGAAAAATGCCGTCGATGCCGACGGCGCCGGCGATCATCTTGTGGAAGGTGTCGGGAAGGCTGTCCATCAGGCGTCCCCCCCGGTCATGCGGTTGAGGAAGTCCAGGCCGGCGGCGGTGATGCCGGCATGACCGCGAAGGGGGCTGCCGGGGGTGCGCGGGGCTTCGGACCAGTGCGCCAAACCTTGACGGGCCAGCCGCGTGACGTCGGCCGCCGTCGCCTTGCTGGCCACCGGCACCGGACCGTCGGACTGGACCAGCAGGCGCAGCTGGGCCAATTCGAAATCCAGGTCGATGATATCGACCACCGTCACCGGATAATTCAGAACCTTGTTGTCGGCGGTGAAAATAACCCGACTGCCGGCTTTCCAGCTTTTGGTGTCAGGCCGCACATGACGGCCGACCCAGGTGTCGGCCTGGAACGGGCCGCAATCGACGATCTCGCCAGCGGCATCGACGCGGAACCAGGTGAAATCCTGGCCACGGTCTTCCAGATGCAGGAAGAAATGAGTGCGCAAATCCATGGCTTATTCCTCTCCGCCCAGCGCCTTGGCCAGGGTGTAAACCTGGTGGCGGACCTTGGGGTCGGTGATGCGGTAATAGGCGCGGACCAGTTCCAGGGTCTCGCGCTTGGCCATGGGGTCCAGATCGATCTGGGGTTCGCCGTCGATGCCGGCGATCCGCGCCGGGCTGGCGGCGGCGATGTCGTCGTTCATGTCGTCGAAGAAGAAGCCAGGCGGCACGTCGAGGATGCGGGACAAGTCGAACAGGCGGGACGCGCCGACCCGGTTAGCGCCGCGTTCGTATTTCTGCACCTGTTGGAAGGTCAGGCCCAGGGCTTCGCCCAGCTTTTCCTGGCTAATGCCCAAAAGCGTGCGGCGCAGGCGCATGCGGGCACCCACATGCACGTCGATGGGGTTGGGCTTGCCGCTGGGCGTGCGGCCCCGGCTGGAGACCTTGCGGGGGGACTTGGCGGTGGTGGTCGGGGAAATGGCGTTCATGGTGTTCTCCTTGGTTTCAGCTCAGGCCGCCGCTGCCGAAGGCGGCTTCGCCGTCCAGCGATAGGTGCGGCCCAGGGTTTCCCGGCGGGCGGATTCGGCGTTGGCCTTGGCCAGCAGCGCCGGCGAAATGGATTTGCGTTTCAGGGTTTTGACGGCGCAGCGGAATTCCGCCCTGGTGGTGTCGA
Organism: Magnetospirillum sp.; assembly: GCA_020217035.1. Lineage (GTDB taxonomy): Bacteria > Pseudomonadota > Alphaproteobacteria > Rhodospirillales > Magnetospirillaceae > Magnetospirillum. The sequence goes on from JAIWOG010000234.1 coordinate 7,581, forward strand.
AGGCGGCGATCAGCCGAGGCCCGAGCAGCAGCTGGGCGCGGCCGATGCCGTGGGCGTCGAGCGGGCCGAGATGCAGGCGCAGCGTGATCGACACCTTGGGCATCATTCGGTCTCCGGCGGGGACAGGGTGTCGATTTCCTTGATCACCGCGTGCAGGCGGCTTAGGCGGTCGGCCACCGCCAGCGCCGTGACATCGCCATCGCAGGCGATGTTCACCAGGCCGGCATCGATCAGCTTGCGCAGGGTCTGTTCCACCTCGCGGGCGGCTTCCAGCAGATCGACGGCGTGGATGGTCAGGGCCATGCTGGGGGTGGACATGGTCAGGACGCCTTCTTGTGCTGGCGGTCCCAGGACTGAGCAGCAGCAGCGGCCAAGGAGGCGATCTCGACCAGGCGGTCGCGGTAATCGGGCAGCGGCTCGCCTTCGGTGCAGAGCAAGTCATTGACCTGGGCCTGGATGAACAGCGCCCAATCGGCGGGTTCATGTTGATCGTCATGTTCCTGGCCGCCATGCTTGATGTCCTGACGGCACCGCTCGGCGACCACGGCCTGGAAGAATTCCGGCAGGCCTTCGACCGTGGTGGCGACCTTGTCGGCGGCGCCGGAATCGCCCTCGATCTCGATGGCGACATTGATGGTGGCTTGTTCCATGGCCGCCCCCTATTCCGCCGCTTCCGGCCGGGCGGTCGGTGCCGGGTCTTCCAGCAGGGCGATGGCGCAGGCGACCAAGTCGGCGGCCAGGCCGTGGCTGGTGCCTTCCAGATGGGCGGTGGCTCGCTTCAGCATGTCCAGGGTCTGGGCACGCTGCGCCTTAAGGGTATCGACCTGGCGGCGCAGGGAATTGCGGGCGAAGGCCTCGGGGGTGGCGGCGATGGCGGCCATGTCCAGCGGCACCATGGTCCAGCCGGCCTGCTGGTTGGGGCGGGTGTAGAGGCGGATGTAGCGCTTCGACCCGTCGGGCTGGACGGCGTCGTCGATGGCCCGGCAGAAGTCTTGCCAGCGCGGATCGTCCACTTCCAGCCGGCGCAGGGCCAGGATGGCGCGGACATCGACCTTGCCTTCCTGGTCGACCTTGAAGGCGCGGCGCACCAGGGTGACCAGGAACGGATCGACGCCTTCGCCGCGTTCGTTGATCATGGCGTCCAGCACCGCCTTGGCCTCGTCCAGGGCCGGCCCCATCTTGATGCGTTGGGACACGGCGACCTGGACCTTCAGCAGGCCGTCATAGCTGGTGAAGGTGCGGTTGCCCTTCGTTTCGCGCGTTTCCACGTTGTAGTTCTGCGCCAACAACGCGTCGAAGGCGGCGATGTCAGCTTCGATGTGCGAGGAATAGCGGGCCATCTCGGCCGACATGTCCAAGCCGTAGGCGACGATCTTGCGGACCATCTCGTCTTCCAGCAGGTGAACCGGCTTGACGTTGGCCAGGGCGACCAGGTTGCCCTGGGCGTCGTGCAGGTATTGAGTGCCGTTGATGTCGATGGCGGCGGGGTGATTGGTCATGGTCTCTCTCACGGTTTCGGGGGAATGAAGGTGGAAAAGGGCAGCGCCGGCGGCCACGGGCGGGGCGGCGGATCGGGCGGCAATTGGCTGGCCGAGGCGGCGACGATGCCGGCGACGGTCAGGGCCAGGATCAGGGCGGCCCGCGCCGTCATGACCGCACCACCGCAGCCGAAGGCGGTTGCACCACCACCAGCCCCAGCGCCAGGATGTTGACCAGGGCGCTGACGCTGCCGTGGTCGTGGATGCCGGCGCAGATGCATTCGGCGGCATGCACCGCCTGTTCGGCGGTGACCGGGCCGGCGGCGATCTCCATCAGACGACCGTCGCCGCTGACGCTGGCCAGCCAGTAGCTGTCGGCGGTATCCATCAGCACCGCTCGCCATCCAGCCGGGCCGGTGAAGGCACCGACGGCGCGGGCGGCGATGGCGGCGCCGCCGATTTCCCAGCGGAACTCGGTCGTCGCGTCGAAAGGCAGGGCGCCCATCATGCCGCGTCTCCGCCGCCAGGATTGCGCGGCGGCGGCACCAGGCGCGGGCGGCGGCGCAACTGCACCACCTTGCCGTCCTCGGCCGCCGGCATCGGTCCGGTGCTGCGTTCCATCTCGCGCAGGCGGTCCAGGATGTCGGCCAGATTGTCGCGACACACCCGAGCCGAGGCCCGGATCGGGCGCGGGCATTCGGCGTCGATGGCCGGCAGAAGGGTCAGGGTGAAGGCGTTCAGCACCAGGGCGAGGTCGTCACTGAGCATTCTTGTCCCTCCGGTTCTCGCATTTGCGGCAAGCGGTGAAGAAGGCGATGCGGCTGGGGTTGTGCGGCGAATAGGGGGCGCGCTGATTGGCCAGACAGGTGTCGGCCGCCAGTTCGCCGACTATCGGGCAGGCGACGGTGGCGGCCATCAGGGCGCCCCTCACCGCCTGTTCAATGCCGGTTAAAGGGGCCTTGTAGCGGTTGTTGATGACCTGGCTGAGGGCGGCGGGGGAATAATCCAGGCGTTCAGCCACCTTGTTCTGGCTGGAAAGGTCGATAGCCTGGGCCAGTTTCGCGATCCAGTCGGGCAGATCGTCGCCCCAGGCGGCGCGGGCCTTGGCGGTGGCTGTACCGGTGATGGGTTTATTCATCCTTCACCTCGGCGTGCCAGACCACCTGGCGCAAATTGGGGTCATAAACCGACTTGATCCGCTGGATCATGGGCGGGCGCGGACCGGTGTTTTTACTGGGGATGAAGCGGTATTTGGCCGGCTTGCCTGGGGCGCCCTTGACGGTCACCTGCAGATAACCGGCATTGGCCAGATGCTGCAGGTAGTCGGTGGCATCGGTTTCGGCCACCGGCACGGTTTCAGTGCTGGCGAGGGTGGCCAGTTCGCGGAAATCGAATTGCCCCCGCATCATACGCATGCTGCGCCACATCTGTTCGCGGGCGGCGCCTTGGGTCACCGGCTGGCCGTCCTTGGTGACACGCGGCGCCTCGATTCCCACGTCCTTGACTAGGGTGTATTCGGTGCCGTCCTTCGACACATAGTTGGCGGCGACCAAGCCCTGCAGATAGCTTTTGACGGTGTCGGGATTGGCCTTGATCGCATGGGCGATGATGCGGGCGGTGAAGGGCTTTCCTTGTCGGCGCATTTCTTCCCACATGGCCTGACGGCCGGTGGACTTGCGCCCGCTGGTCAAATGCACCGGCTTGCGTCCGGGGTGGATGGCCATGGTTCAGCCCTCCCCCCGAGGGGGCGGGTTGCCGGTGAAGAACACCCCGCCCTGATCCTGCCAGGCATTGAGGTCGATGCTGTCCAGGGCGGCGCCCTGGGCCGCTTCGGCGGCGCGGGCCAGGTTGATGCAGATGCGGCGCACGCTGGCCTGGCTGGCGTCGTGCACGGCCTTCAGCAGATCGTCGGCGATGGTCACGCCCCGGGCATACAGCTTGGCTAGATGGCCGGCATCGGCGATGGTGGCGGGCAATGTCGGCGTCCAGTCATAGACGCGGCCATGGATGCGCTCGATGGGGCGCAGCTTCATGGGCAGCTTTTCTTCGCCGATCAGGACGATGGAACCGTGGCTGCATTCGTAGATGTCCTTGATGACGTGAATCAGTCCCTTGTCGACCAGGATGTCGGCTTCATCGACGATCAGCGGGCGGCCCGACAGGGTCAGCTGCTCGCCGATCTGCTCGATCATCTCGGGGATGGTCTTGGCCGGGGCGATGCCCATGTCCTTCAGGATCGACACCGCCAGATGCTTGCGGGTGGTCACCGACTTGACCTCGACGTGATAGGCGCGGGTCTTGTTGGCCACATACATGGCGGCGAAGGATTTGCCGGCGCCGCTGGGGCCGTAATGGACGCCGATGCCGGGCAAGTTGGGGTCGCGGGCCTTCAGGCGCTCGACCAATTCCAACAGCGCGGCGACGTTGCGCAACGGCGCGATGGTGTTGACGGGGGCATGATCCAGGGGCATGTTGTTCCTCTCATCCGTTACTGATGCGGCGGTTCGTCCTGGCAGGGGCGGCCGCCGTTTCCGTTACATGGCCAGGGCAGTGTCCAGGCCGTGTTCATCCATGATCGATTTGCGCGAACGCCAGACCGGGCCGGCCTTGAAGGTTTCCAGCCATTTGGCGTCGCTGGGGTCCACGGTCTCGCCGGCCTGCAGGGCCGCATCCAGTTGGACGGCGCGGGCGAATTGCGCCGATTTGGTGTTCAGCTGAACCACCTGGGCCGGGGCGGCCATTTCGGCGGCCAAACGGTCCAGGCGGGCTTGTTCAGCCGGGGTGACCGGGGGGGCGACAGGGCGTTTGGACTTGCCCTTGGTCACCGCTGTCGAAGACGGCTTCGCCATGCCTGCCGGCGGAGCGAAGGACACCACCTTGGCCTCGGGCGTCGGGGTCGCCTCGGCCACCGGCATCAGGGCGTCCACCTCGGCGGCGGTCAGGCGGATTTCGGCGGCGGCCAGATCCTTCTGGGCGCGGATGAAGGCACGGCGGCGGCGCGAATGTTCCTGGGCGGCGGCGACGTCGTTGAAGCCGGCGGCTTCGATCACCGGAGCGTGTCCCAGATAGCGGCCGGCCAGGTCATAGACCCACAGACCGGCCATCAGATCCTGCGGGTCGAAGCGGGCGACCACCTTGTCGCCGCGATGCTGCGACAGGAAATCGTCCCAATAGCGGTTTTCCAGGATTTTCACCGAACCGTTCTCGGCGTGGGTCTTAACCCCTTCGGCGGCCAGCAGCCACATGCGGCGCTGTTCCTCGGTGGCCTTCTTGATGGGGGCGGTGGCGTAGCTGGCGGCGAAGGCCTGGTCGAAGGACAACTCGCCTCGGCACACCCCGGTGCGGCGACCGGGGCGGGCGTTGTGCTTGTTGATCTCGCTGGCCAGCACCTCCAGGAACTTGTCCAGCGGCACCGCCTTCGACCCGTAATTCTCGGGCTTGGCCATGGGGTTCTTACCGGTATAGGCACCGGCGAAGGCCGGGTGGGTGGACACCCGGTCGGCCAGGTCGCGCCAGGCGCGTTCGATGGGCTTGGATTGACCGCTATAGGGGGTGACGAAGTGGACCTGGGCGCCCAGCGCGGTGACGATGCCCACCGGGTCTTCGTCGCGGGTCTTGAAGCGGAAGCGGTTGACCGATCCGGCGGTCAGCAGCTTGTTGGCGAAGGCGCGGGTATTGTCGAAATAGACATGGGCGGGGATGCCGTAATCCTCGACCAGATCGCCGAAGGCCAGGCGGATCACCTCGCGGTTTTCCGTCTTGTCCAGGCGCCAGGACAGGATCTTGCCGGAATACACATCCTGCAGCGCCACCAGCATGGGGCGGATGATGTCGCCGTCGTGCCAGCGCACGAAGACGTCGAACTTGTGGCCGTCGCCATTGACCGCTTCCAGGGCGTGGAAGACGTCGCGGCGACGTTGCTGGGCCGGATACAGGCGTTTCAGCGCCTCGGCACCTTCCTTCAACAGCACGCGGACCGGCTCGGGGATTTCCCGTTCCAGCTTGCGCATCAGGGTGCGCAGGCTAGGGATGGTCCAGCCGTGCTGCTTGGCCGCGTCCTCCAGGTCGGAATAGCAGGCCTCGGCGGTGCGAGGTTCCGGGCGCAGGTAATCGGCCTTGAAGAATTCCCACGCCTCGGGGCTGCATTCCGCCTCGGCGGTGCGGCCGGCATAGCGGTCGGCCAAAAAGGGCAGCCAGTCGGCGCGGTCCTGGCCGGCGACCTTGTGGTACCAGCCCCAGATCGACGACTTGGCGACGCCGTGGGCGGCGGCGACCATCTGCGCCGCCAGTTCCTTCTTCTGGCCGTTGTTCACCAGCGCCTCGACGGCGGCCAGGATGTCCAGGCGGGTCTTGGCCTTGGCCTTGACCTTGTCGGGCTGGCGGTCGAACCAGGCCCAGCATTCGCGGGCGGCGATGCAGGTTTCCGCCCGCACGAACGTCGCGACGGTTTCGGCGTTGTCCGCCTGCAGTTTCAACTGCACGGTGACCGGCAGCAGCGAGTAATGGTATTCGACGCCGCCGCCTTGCTTGGCCTCGCGCTTGCGCCAGATGCCGCCGGGGTTGTCGATGGCGTGCCATTCCCGCTCGGGGCGGTTCCAGCCGTCACGCTGGGCCTTGCGCCAGATGCCGCTTTCCGATTGCGGCATGCCCGCCACGCCCAGGGTCTTGATCTCGGCCGCCGACAGCCATTGCCAATCGGTCTTGCTCATGGCGCCCTCCAGCTTTTACGGGCCATTTTCTGGCGCTGTTGCAAGGTCTCGATCTTTTCGGCCAACAGCGCGTCCTCGATGGCCGGGACGTAACGGGCGGGAATCACCGCCCAGTCGAACAGGTCCGCCAGCGCCTGCAGCAGCCGTATGTCGCGGGTGGCATGCAGCAGGCCGATGAAACGGATCAGGCTGATGACGTGGTTTTCCCGCGCCGCGCTGGCGTAAGCGTCCAGCATGTTGCAGGTCACGTCCTCGCCCAGATAGGCGGTGATGTCGGCGGCGATCTGATCGCGGGACTTGTCGGATTCCTTTAAGCCCGCCGCCACGCTCTTGGCCACCAGGGCACGCAGATCGACGGCGCGGGTGATTTCAGGGGCGAAGGACTGGGTCACCGGCTTGGGCTCCCAGGTGAACAAATCCAGGGTCTGCTGGGGCGTGCGCTTGGTCATGGCCGGTCACTCCGGCAGGGCCGGCCGGCCATCGCCGCTTTGGCGGAAATGGCGACGGCCGGCCGGTTTTCCCCATGCGACCGGGGGGGACGGGAGGGTCCGGTCGCGGGGAAGCGGGAATGGACCGAGCTGCGCGACATCATGCCGCCTCCGCCTGGTCCAGGGCGGCGATGAAGCCGCGCAGGGTGTCGTCCTTGGGGTGGTCCAGCAGCCAAGTCAGGAAGGCGGTGCGCTCGGCCGGGGCGGCCCGGCCCCAATGCTCGACCATCTTCTTGAAATGCAGGTCGGGGCCGGGACCGGCATCGTGGACACCGCGCACCAGCTTCAGCGCCGCCGCGACGTTACGGGCCTTGGGCTGTTCGGCCAGCAGCAAGGCCAGCACCTGGCGTTGCTCGCCGTGGCCCAGCTTGGTCAGCGCCAGCAGTTCCGATTGCTTTTGCGCCAGCGCCGTGCCGGCGATGGTGGCCCGCACGTCGGCGGCCAGCTTCTCGACGATGCTGACCGCACGGTCGATGGTCTTGCGGTTCAGGCCGCAGCGGGCGGCGGTGTCGCGGGCGAAGCCGATCAAGTGGACATCGTGTCCACTTGATTTCTTGCTCTTGCGGTCTCCGCCGTGGCCGGTCTCCGGGTGCAGGCGCAGATAGATGGCCTTGCGTTCGGCCAGGAAGACGGCGCGGTCCAGCGGGTTCAGCTCGTGCCGGACTAGATTTTCGTCGATTTCCCACAGCCGGGCTTCGTCGTCGCTGCCCTCGCGCAGCTCGCATTCGATCTCGGTCCAGCCCAGCAGTTCGACGGCGCCGATACGATGGGCGCCGGCGATCAGGGTGTGGACGAAAGCGCCGCCCTTGACCTGGCGCCGGACTTCCGGTGGTTGGCGCAGGGCGCCGACCTCGACGATGTTGTCGGCCAGCATGCGTGCCCGATCCGGGTCGATGCGGCGCAGGCGGTCGCCGATGACAATGTCGGCGATGGCAAGTGTGGCGCGGCCCAGGCTTTTCATCGTGCCACCCTCCCCAGGTCGGAAAGGTGGGTGCGGATGTCGCGGAAGGCCCGTTCCAGCCGGCCCTTGGCATAAGGCCGATAGGGCGAAGTGTGCTCGATGCCGACGCCCAGGCGTTGGCACAATCGTGCCAACGGCAGGCTGGCCGGGGCGGCATCGACGATCATTACCTTGGGCACGCCCCAGGCGGCCAGGGCGTCGACGAACACCAGGGCCACCGCGTCGGCGGCGTCGATGGCGACACGCGGGCCGATGATCTCGCGGCTGTCGCCGTGCTGGGCCAGGGCGATGGTGGGACACTGGCCGCCGGCCATCTCCAGGTCCAGACGGGCGGTGTCGATGACGAAGGTGGGACGGGGATCTCGCATGTTCACGCGGCCTCTCGCTTTTGACCGTGACTCAGGCGGGGAACTGCGCGAGATTTCTTGCGGAAGCGATTGTCGATCCGGCTGGGTTCCCCACCCTTCACGCGGGGGGCACGCCACCGGCCCGGCCACAATTCCCAGATGTCCACGCCGATCAATCGGGCGATGGCCAGTTCTCCGGGTTTGTGGCGCCGGGTCAGGGCATGCCTGCAGGCCCATTCTTCCAACCCGTTGTCGAGGGCAAGCTGCGTCAGCGTCTTGCCCGCCTTTTCGACAGCGGCGCGGATGTCGGCCCTGTGCCAGCCTTGCGTCATTCGGTTTCCGTTCTCGATCCGGCCCCGCCAGGCCGGTTTTGTTGGGGTGTCAAATGTCACGAACGAGACAAACATGGAAGAAAACTGCCAAGCAGGCAAGCGGAAAAATCCACGCAAGAGTTCCGCGCCTGGCAGGATGCCTCCAGATTGTGGCTAGTTTGTTGATTTGTAATGTGTATTGCGTGATTTTCGGTGATCATGCGGCCGCGCAAGGGTTTCGGTGATGAAGTCTTGCGTCGATATGGCCTTTGCAGGGCGCATGGAGTTTGCTGCCAAACAGGCGGGAAACGCCACGCGATTGGCCGAAAGCACCGGGATTTCGCGTCGAGCTATCGGGGATTACCTCAGCGGCAACGCCGAGCCGTCGCGGCCTAGGCTGATCGCCATTGCGGCCGCAGCTGGCGTACGCCTTGAATGGTTAGCGACTGGCCAAGGGCCAGTCTTTCCCGATGGGGATAGGGAAGGGAAAGTGTCATCCGACTTGGATGTCAGCGCCCTTGAAGCGGTGATCGCGGCTGTTGAAGATCACCTAAGACAACGTCGGCAGGCCATATCCCCAGATGCCAAGGCTGCCCTGGTGACTACACTGTATAAGTGGGCGGTTGATGAAAAATCCAAAGACCTTGCCTTTTCGCCAAGCACAGTAGAACAATTAATAGTTCTGGTGTCGAAGCGGGCGTGAAAATGGATATCAAGGATCAGGTGCGCGAGATACTGCGCCAATCGCTGGGTTCTAATGATAATGCTGACCTAGATAATAGGTATGTTGTGTTTAACGGTCCCGTTCACATTGGCGACGTTCATGTGAATGTCACTGTAGGGACCTGTGATGAATTGAAAGGTGAAAAATTAGAGCGATCCAGCATGTATCACGGACAAGCGTCAACAAGCCGTTCCGCCATACTCGCCGCTCTTGATGCTGTGCCGCCTTACAGGAGGTGACGTCATGGAACGTTTTCTAGCTATATTTTTTATGATCTCTGCATTCGCTTCTTCATATGCTTCCGCTGGTGAAAATGATGTTTCATTGACCCAGGCACATTTCGGCGCTTATTGTGGCGCTTCATTCGAGGTGAATAACAGCGACGGTTTGCGAAAGGCATTTGGGACGTGCAAAGGCCACATGCAAACCATCTATCTTGTCGGGCCGCCAGATGATTATGAGGCCGTCTTGGCCAGGGTCGATTTGCGGCCCGCGAATATTGTGGCCGGTCGCAAATTCATCATTGAAGTCATGCGCAATTCCTTGGATAAGTCGCAATGGCCGGAGGCTCAGCGCTTTCTGGATTCCAAGTTCAATGTCTTGCTGGTGCCGGAAACAGCGGAGCGACGGTTCGGGAAACATGCCGTCAAGATCGAGCGAACTTCAGACGAAACCATGACGGTCGTCATCGCGAAAGGCACCAAAGCACACCATCGTGCCTTTGATTGGTGACACTCCAATTTCATGTGTCACAGAGCCCCGACCTGGCCGGCCACTCCAAAACTAGCCGTCCCGTTCTGCGCCGCCGCTCTGGCGCCCAAACCCCTTGTTTTCCCCCGCGTCCCCTCACATCCCGCCCCATCCCGTTTTATCCCGCCTTCACTCCAGAACTAAGTGTCCCCTAACATTGGTAGAGTCCTTGGTGGTTTTGATGTGCCCCCGGACTTTGGATCGCCGGAGGCTAGATTTTCCGGCGTTCTGTCACGGTGGCTGGCTGGATAAGCCATCGTGATTTTGCAACGATATCGGGACATTGTACCCGATGGCGCCATGCGGGCGCTGCTCGTTGTAGTAAGTACGCCAAGCCTCTAATTTTTCCCGAGCGTCGTCAAGGCTAAGGAACCAATGGGCGTTCAGGCACTCGGCCCGGAACCGCCCATTGAATGCCTCGATGAAGGCATTGTCGGTCGGCTTGCCGGGCCGCGAGAAGTCCAACACGACATCATGGACATAGGCCCAGAGGTCCAGGTCCCGGGAGATGAATTCCGAGCCCTGATCGACCCGGATCGTTCTTGGATAGCCAACCCGGCAGCAGACCTGCTCCAGCGTCTGTACCACATTCTCTGCCCGATAGCTGAAACGCGGGTCGAGGACAGGGACGTAGCGCGAGAAGGTGTCCACCACCGTCAAAACCCGGATCTTTCGGCCCGTAGCAAGTTGGTCATGAACGAAATCCATGGCCCAGGTTTCGTTGGGCCGGGTCGCCTCCTTCCGATCTTCCCGCAGCTTGGCCTTGACGCGACGCTTCGGGGCTTTGTTGCGTAGCTGTAGGCCCATTTCCCGGTAAATCCGGTAAGTCCGGTTCTGCCCCAATGACCAGCCCTCACGGCGCAATAACACATGCACCCGGCGATAGCCGTAGCGCACCCGCGTCTCCGCGATCTCCTTGATCCGTTGCCGAAGGCCAGCCTGTTCTTGTCGACGCGATTTGTAGTGATAGGTCGAAGTGTCCACCTGAAGGACCCGGCAGGCCCGCCGGATCGACACGGCCCATTCCCTGCAAAGCCCGTCAACCAGCTTGCGCTTGAGAACAGGCTTCACATTTTTCGGCGGATGACGTCCTGCAGCATTTCTTTGTCGAGCGTCAGATCGGCGACGATGCGCTTCAACTGGGAGTTCTCCTCCTCCAACTGACGCAGTCGCCGCATCTCGGTCGGCAACAGTCCGTCGTATTTGCGCTTCCAGTTGAAGTACGTCGCTTGGCTGATCCCGGCCTTGCGGCAGATTTCCGCAACCGGAATGCCATCCGCGCCTTGCTTCAGGATGAACGCCTTTTGCGCGTCCGTGAACTTCGATGCCTTCATCTCGATCTTCCTTCCCCAGCCGGGAAATCCGATCCGAAAACTCTAACTCAAAACGATCCAGTTTTCCGGGGGCACATCA
>JAIWOG010000235.1 GCA_020217035.1 Magnetospirillum sp.
GGCGGCCTGAACCTGAAGGGCGGCGGCAACATGCCCGCCATCTGGCTGGCTCATGCCATCGGCGGCGACATCTTCCTGGGCTTCATCTCGGCAGTCGCCTTCGCCACCATCCTGGCGGTGGTGTCGGGTCTGACCCTGGCTGGCGCCTCGGCCATCTCGCACGATCTGTATGCCAACGTGTTTGCCCGCGGCAAGACCACCGAGGCTTCGGAAGTGCGCGTGTCCAAGTTCGCTTCCTTGGGTCTGGGCATCATCGCCGTGATCCTGGGCATCATCTTCGAAAAGCAGAACGTCGCCTTCATCGTCGCTCTGACCTTCTCGATCGCCGCTTCGGCCACCTTCCCGGTGCTGGTGATGGCCATGTTCTCGAAGTCCCTGACCACCAAGGGCGCGGTCATCGGCGGTTACATCGGCCTGGTCGGCTCGGTGGGCTGCGTGCTGCTGTCCAAGGTCGTCTGGGTGTCCAGCTTCGGCTTCAAGGACCCGATCTTCCCGTTCGTCTACCCGACCCTGTTCACCATGCCGGCCGCTTTCATCGGCTGCTGGCTGTTCTCCATCATGGACAACAGTGACCAGGCCAAGGCCGAACGGGCCCAGTACGACGCCATGGCCATCCGGTCCGAGACCGGCCTGGGCGCCGAAGGTGCCGCCGCCCACTAAGGGCTGCTGCAACCGATATAAAGAAGACTTGGCCGCCGGTATCCCCGGCGGCCTTTTTCTTTTATGCTGCCGCCATGACCTGCCAATTGGACCATCTGGTATTCGCCGCGCGGACCTTGAACGAGGGCATCGGACATGTGTCACGCCTTTTGGGGGTTGCCCCCCAGGCCGGCGGCAAGCATGCCCGCATGGGCACCCACAACGCGTTGCTGTCTTTGGGGCCTGAGTGTTACCTGGAAGTCATCGCCGTCGATCCCGACGCCTCCGCCCCGCCGCAGCCGCGCTGGTTCGGCCTGGACGCCTTCAAGGGCGTGCCGCGTCTGGTCCATTGGGTGGCGCGATGCGCCGACATCGACGCCTTGCGCCCGCCCCGGTGTCAGGTTCTGGACATGGAGCGCGGCGATTTCCGCTGGCGCTTCGCCGTGACACCCGACGGCGTCCCCGAACTGGACGGCACCGTACCGGCGCTGATCCAATGGCAGGAGGGCGGCCATCCGTGCAACCGCCTGCACGATCATGGTTTGCGTCTGCGTCGCTTGACCCTGGGGCATGGCCAGCCGCAACGAGTGCAGGGCGAACTGGCTCGCCTGGGCTTGGCCGATCAGGTCAGCATCGCCGCCAACGGCCCGGCGTTGAAAGCCGACATCCAGGTTGGCGGCAAATTGGTGGAACTGGTTTAGCGGCTCAACAACAGCGCCAGCATCACGCCGCCGAAGACGATGCGGTACCAGGCGAAGGGGGTGAAGCCATGGCGCACGATCAAGGCGATGGCGGTGCGCACCACCAACAGCGCCGACACGAAAGCGGCGGCGAATCCGATGGCGATCAACCCGACATTGTCGAAGCTGAGATCGGCCCAGTTCTTGTAAACCGAATAGACCGTCGCCCCCAGCATGGTGGGAATGGCCAGGAAGAACGAGAACTCGGCCGCCGCCTTGCGGTCGACGCCCACCAGCAGCGCCCCCATGATGGTGGCGCCCGACCGCGACACGCCAGGGATCATGGCGATGCATTGGAACAACCCGATCTTCACCGACAGCGCCACCGGAAAGTCTTCCACCGCGTGGAAACGCGGATGCTTGTTCAGGCGTTCCAGCACCAAGATCACCACGCCGCCGGCCACCAGGGCCACCGCCACCACGATGGGCGAATCCAACAGCGCCCGGATGTGCTTATAGGCCAGGACGCCCACCACCATGGCCGGCAAAAAGCCGATCAGGATGTTGCGCACGAAGACCATGTCGCGGTCGTTGGTGAACATGCCGACAGCGGCGCCGGTCAAGCGACGCCAGTAAACCACGCAGACCGCCAGGATGGCGCCCAGTTGGATGACGATCTCGAAGGTCTTGCCCGGCGGCCCCTGAAAGCCCAGAAGATCGCCCAACAAGATCAGGTGACCGGTGGACGAAACGGGCAGGAACTCGGTCAGTCCCTCGACGACGCCCAGCAACAGGGCCTGCAAAATGGTTTCCATCTTCTCCGCCCATGGCGATACGGCCGGCGGATGATGCCCTTCCCCCGGCACGCTGGCAAGGGCTGCGGCTTGTCCTGCCCTCTCTCCTCGGGTAAACCAGGAACCGTCGAGACAAAGGACCCGTCATGAATTCCAGCCGGAACCACCTGATCCTGTGGCTGCTGCCCGTCGCCTTCACCTTGTTGCTGACGGCCATGCTGATGGTCAGCCTGCCCTTGTGGCAGGTGTTCAACCTGGACCCGGATTATTATTACCTGTTCAACGGGCTCTTGGTGCTGGAAGGCCGCGCCCCCACCGACCTCAGCCACCCGGGAACGCCGGTGCAGGTGTTGGTCGGCGCCGTGCTGCGGCTGATGCACCCCTTCACCCCCACCGCCGAGATCATCGACATCGTGCTGCATCAGCCGGAACGTCATTTGCTGGTGGCGACTTTGGTCATCTATCCTTTCGTCACCGTGGCGCTTTACGTCCTGGGGCGGTCGTTCCTGCGTTTCACCGGCAGCCTGTGGCCGGCGCTGCTGGCGCAGTCGGCGCCGTTCCTGTCGATGATCGTCCCCAAATTTTCCCTGCACCCCAAGCCCGAGCCGTTCCTGATCGTCGCCGCCTGTTTCCTGATCGCCGCCGCGCTGAAGGCCGCCAAGGCGGACAAATTGGAAGACCGCCACGGCGTGCTGCTGGGCGTCGCCATGGGTTTCGGCATCGCCGTCAAGCTGCAATTCGTCGCCCTGGGTGTGGTTCCCCTGCTGGTGCTGGACCGCCGCCGGCTGTTCCTGGTCTACCCGCTGTCCACCATCGTCGCCTTCTTCGTCTTCGTCGCCCCGGCTTTGCCGTCCTATGAAATATTCCTGGACTGGTGGGGACGGGTGCTGACCCATTCCGGCGCCTATGGCACCGGTGAAGCCAGCGTCATCGACCCCAGCCAGTATCCGCGCACCATCCTGAAAATCTTCGGCTCGAAGATCATCTTCACCGTCACCATCGTCGCCATGCTGATGGTGCTGGCAGCCTATTTCCGCATGCGCCGCCGTGGCGTCATGGCCGCCAACCCGTTGGCCCGGCTGGCTGTCGGCATGATCCTGGCCCAGGTGTTGACGGTCATCGTGGTGGCCAAGCAATCGGCGGCCCATTACCTGATCCCCGCTTTGATGCTGACCGGCCCGAACCTGGCGGTGTTGTGGCACGTCACCGCCCAAGCCACCGATCCCGCCCGCCACAAGCGGGTCTGGCAAGGGGTGGCGGTCATCCTGGTGGCACTGACCCTGCCGGCGTCGTGGAAGCAGACCATGGAATTACGCCAATGGACGACCGAGGCCCAAGGCTTCGACATGAGCCGTTATGACGGATGCGCCAAGATTTATTTCGATTCCTCATCGGCGTTGTCTTATGCCTTGCAACGCGGCGACATGAATTCGCAAGGTCGTTATTCGCCGCTTTTGGCCGGCTGGATGCCTCAGGACGAATACACTTGGTTCACCAACAAGCATACTTGGTGGAACGAAGGGCTGATGTGGTGGAACCAGCCGCGCGAATTGCGCGACATCCTGGACCGCCACAATGGCTGCGCGGTGTTTCGCGGCAGCCAACCCTGGACCTTGCCGCCCCGGGTCGAGCGTGAAGTTCCCGGCCTGGTCTTCGACGACAAGTGCATGGCGGGGGAAGAAAGCGTGTTCACCGTCGGCGTCACCTGCGACGGCAGCCGATTGCAACCGCGCTGACACGTTCTCGCTCTTGCAAAATGGTCCAAACCCTTTAGCCTGAACCCAAAGGCTTATCCAGGGGGATCACACGCATGTCGGCCAAGGCCATCACCGTCGCCCAGCAGAAAGGCGGCGCCGGCAAAAGCACCATCACCGCGCAACTGGCCGTGGCTTATGCCCAGGCCGGCAAACGAGTGGGCATCGTCGACATCGATCCCCAGGGCTCGCTGGCCATGTGGTTCGAGGTGCGCAAGATGCTGGTTGACGAAACCGGCGCCGGCATCACCTTTCTGCAAGCTTCCGGCTGGCGCCTGTCCACCGAGTTGGACCGCATGAAGCGCGACCTTGACCTGATCTTGGTGGACAGCCCGCCCCATGCCGAAACCGACGTGCGCATCGCGGTGCGCGCCGCCGATTTGATCCTGGTGCCCATGCAGCCCACCCCCTTGGATCTGTGGGCCACGCAACCCACCTTGGATTTGGCGAAGAAGGAAAAAAGCGCCGCCATCGTGGTGTTCAACCGCACGCCGCCGAAGGGCAAGCTGGTGGACGCGGTCAAGGCCAAGATATTGCAGGCCGAAATGCCGGTGGCCGAAACCGTGCTGGGCAACCGCGTGGCCTTCGCCGCGTCGATGATGGAAGGCAAGGGCGTGGTGGAAAGCAACCCACGCCACACCGCCACCAAGGAAATCAAGGCCCTGGCCGCCGAAATCGGTGCCAGGCTGGGGCTGTGACAAGGATTTAGACTTCCATGCTGTTTTACACCTTGGCCCTGTCCGTTCACGCCCTGGCCACCCTGGTCTGGGTGGGCGGCATGATCTTCGCCCATTTCGTCCTGCGCCCGGCCGCCATGGACATGGCGCTGCCCCTGCGCCTGGGATTGTGGCGCCGGGTGCTGCCGCGTTTCTTCACCCTGGTCTGGGCTTCCATCGCCGCGTTGCTGATTTCCGGCTATGGCGTGCTGTTCCTGGGCTATCGCGGCGGCTTCACCGGCGGCGGCATCCACATCGACATCATGCAGATCACCGGTCTGATCATGATCGCCAACTTCATCTATCTGTTCTTCGGCCCGTTCCAGGCGTTCAAGGCCCGCGTCGACACCGAGGAACACACCAAGGCCGCCGCCACCCTGGGCCGTATCCGCCAAATCGTGCTGGTCAACATGATCCTGGGTGTGTTCACCGTGGCCATCGGCGCCACCGGCACGCTTTGGGCCTACTGACATGGAAAAGCGCTTCACTGCCGACGACGTGCAGGTCATCTCGAAGGACACGGTGTTCAAGGGCTATTTCCAGATGGACCGCTATGTGCTGCGGCACCGTCGTTTCGATGGTTCATGGACCCACGACATCACCCGCGAGATCTTCGAGCGCGGCCATGCCAGCGTGGTCTTGCTGTATGACGTTGACCGCGACCGCGTCGCCATGATCGAACAGTTCCGCCCCGGCGCCCTGGCGGCGGGATGGTATCCGTGGCTGGTGGAATGCGTCGCCGGCATCATCGAGGACGGCGAGACCGCCCTGGACGTCGCCTGGCGCGAAAGCGAGGAAGAGGCCGGCGCCAAGCCCACCGCCATGATCGAGGTGGGCAAGTACCTGGTCACCGCCGGGGGCTCGTCGGAAAGCTGCGCCCTGTTCTGTGCCCGCGTCGATTCCGCCACCATCGAGGGATTGCACGGCTTGGCGCACGAGGGCGAGGACATCCGCGTCTTCACCCTGCCCAGCGCCGAGGCGTACCAGATGTGCAAGGACGGCCGCATCTGCAATTCCATGGCGGTGCTGGCCATTCAATGGCTGATGCTGGAAAAGGAAGCAATCCGCCGCCAGTGGCTGGGGTAACGCCTTTTCCCCACTCCGCACCCCGCCCGCCGCGGGGTGTTTTTTTGCCCATATTTCACACTAAAGAATCATTGGATAATATCAGCCTTGTCATATATGGTCACTTTTAGTGTTATTTAATCCAGGATGAACACCATGACCTCTTTCCGCGCCGGCTTCACCGATTCCATCGGCAACACCCCGCTTATCAAGCTGAAGAAGGCGTCGGAAATCACCGGCTGCACCATCCTGGGCAAGGCCGAGTTCCTGAATCCCGGCGGCTCGGTCAAGGACCGCGCGGCACTGGCCATCATCGCCGACGCCGAGGAAAAGGGCCTGTTGCAGCCGGGCGGGGTCATCGTCGAAGGCACGGCGGGCAACACCGGAATCGGCCTGGCCTTGGTGGCCAACGCCCGGGGCTATCGCAGCGTCATCGTCATGCCGGAAACCCAAAGCCAGGAAAAGAAGGACATGCTGCGCCTGGTGGGCGCCGATTTGCGGCTGGTGCCGGCGGTTCCTTACGCCAATCCCGGCAATTACGTGCGCTATTCGGAAACCCTGGCCAAGGAATTGGCGGAAACCGAACCGGCCGGCGTGCTGTGGGCCAACCAGTTCGACAACGTCGCCAACCGCCTGGGCCATTACCGCACCACGGGCCCGGAAATCTGGGAACAGACCGACGGCCGCGTGGACGCCTTCACCTGCGCGGTGGGCACCGGCGGGACGCTGGCCGGTACCGGCATGGCGTTGAAGGAAAGGAACAAGGACATCAGGGTGGTGCTGGCCGACCCCATGGGATCGGCGCTTTACAATTACTACGCCAATGGCGAGTTGAAGGCCGAGGGCACGTCCATCACCGAGGGCATCGGCCAGGGCCGCATCACCAAGAACCTGGAAGGTGCGCCCATCGACGGCCAGGTCCAGGTCACCGACCACGAGGCGCTGCCGGTGATCTTCGACCTGATCAAGGAAGAAGGGCTGGTTGTGGGCGGGTCCAGCGGCGTCAACGTCATGGCCGCCATCAAGGTGGCCCGCGAGATGGGGCCGGGCCATACGGTGGTGACAGTGCTTTGCGATTATGGTACCCGCTATCAAAGCAAATTGTTCAACCCGGCCTTCCTGCGCGAGCGCGACCTGCCCGTGCCCGATTGGCTGGCATAGGACCAACCAAAGGAAACGCGCCATCATGAATTACGCCAATCCGGATGCCCTTGTTTCGACCCAATGGCTTGCCGACCACCTGAAGGCTCCGGATGTAAGGATCGTTGACGCCAGCTGGTTCCCGCCCAGCGCCAACCGCCAACCGCGCGAGGAATACGAGGCCGAGCACATCCCCGGCGCGGTCTATTTCGACATCGACGAGATCGCCGACAGCGCCAGCGGCTTGCCCCACATGCTGCCGGCACCGGAAAAGTTCGCCTCCAAGGTGCGCAAGCTGGGCCTGGGCAACGGCAACAAGGTGGTGGTCTATGACAGCACCGGTTTCGGCAGCGCCGCCGCCCGCGTGTGGTGGATGTTCCGGGTGTTCGGCCATCGCGACGTCTGCCTGCTGGATGGCGGCCTGCCCAAGTGGCTGCGCGAACAACGCGCCACCGAGGATTTGCCGCCCATGCCGCGCGACCGCCACTTCATCCCCCATGTCAACCAGACCCTGGTGCGCGACTACACCCAGATGCTGGCCAATATCCAGTCGGGCCGCGAACAGGTCGTCGACGCCCGCGCCGCCGGGAGATTCAAGGGCACCGACCCGGAACCGTGGCCGGTGAAGAAGGTCGGCCACATGCCCGGCGCCTTGAACGTGCCGGTGGCAAGCCTGATCGACGAACGCGAACGCACCATGAAGCCGGCCGCCGAGTTGAAGGCCATCTTCGACGCCGCCGGCCTGGACATGTCCAAGCCCACCACCGCCACCTGCGGCTCGGGCGTCACCGCCTGCGTCGTCGCCCTGGGCCTGTACCTGATGGGCCATAAGGACGTGGCCGTCTATGACGGCTCGTGGTCGGAATGGGGCAACAAGGACGACGCCCCGGTGGTCCAGGGGTGAAGCGGCTCGCCATCCGCGTTGGACGAAGCGCGGATGGCGCCTATCCCCGCCTGCGCACCTGGCTAGGCGACAGGCCGAACTGGCGCTTGAACGCCGTGGCGAAGTTGGCCGACGAGCCATAGCCGGCGTTCAGCGCCACCTCGGTGACGCTGTGATGGCCGGATTCCAAAGCCTGGCGGGCCTGTTCCAGACGCCGCACCCGGGCGAATTCCAGCACCGACGTGCCATGGGCGGCATGAAACAGCCGTTGCAGGGCGCTGACGCTCATCCCTGCCGCCTGGGCCACCTGGTCCACATGCAGGCGGCAATCACTGTTGCCATCGATGTAATCGCACGCCCGGCGCAGCCGGATAAGGTCACGACTGCCAACCCGCCCCGGATGCACGTTGTCGGCCCATTCGCGTAACACCTCGCCGACGAATTCCAAGGCCAGGGTTTCGCGGTACAATCCTTCCAGGAACGGCATGTCGGGCGACGGGTTCAAAAGCCGCATGGCCAGTTCCGCCTGACGCCGGCTGGGGGTCCAGGTGCGCAGGCTCAGATGGTCGCCGACCAGCGCCGCCAGACGCTTGGCCTCGGGCCAGTCTTCGGCTTCCAGCCAGCCCTGGGGGATGTTGACATTGACCTTGCGCACCCGTTGACCACGCAGGCCCCGGCGCTCGAACAGGTCGGGCTCGGTGCTGGTCAGGGCGAAGGCGTGCGGCAAGGTGACGCCTTGCCCCAAGGCGATGGCCCGCCCGCCCAAGGATACAGACGCCCCGCCTTCCAGGAACAATCCCAAGGTGGTGCCCGGCTGTGACGCGACCTGGGTCACCATGTTGTGGACGTCCACCGAATCGGTGGCATGCAAGCGCAATCCCGAACGCAGACCCATGGTGCAGAAACGGCCTTGCAAGGCGACGTCGTCCGGCCGGATCACCGGGGCGACCACCTTGAAGCTGTCCGCCCGGTTCATGGCCTGGATGTCTTGGAAGCGAATGAGCTGTGGCGCGGCGTTCATGTTTGCTCCTTGCGTTTCGACCTTATCCCTCCTGGCCGCTTCCTCGTTTTGACCGTGGCGCAAACAAATTCGAATGCGTCGCAAAAGCACAGTTTCTTTGCAGGCTTTATACAAAGTGCAGGTTGATACCTTGAACCGCCTTGTTTTTGAGAGTGCGTCGCATTATTAGCATACGCGCCGCGCCGGGTCCAGCCCGCACGGCCACCAAGAAAGGATCCTGAAGCATGAACAGTTCCTCTTCGCTCCGCCTGACTGGCAAGGCCGCCCTGCTGGCGACCACCATGCTGGTGGGCGCCGCGTCGCCGGCCCTGGCCCAGCAAGTCATCGAACTGTCTCCGGTGGAAGTGGAAGGCAAGGCGCCGCGCGCCGTCGAGACCACCAGCCAGATCGACCAGGCCGAGATCGATAAGGAAGAGCCCAAGGATCTGCGGCAATTGTTCCGCCAGGACCCGGCGGTGATGGTCAGCGGCGGCTCGTCCGCCGCGCAGAAATTCTATGTGCACGGCATCGAACAGAGCAATCTGAACGTCAGCGTCGATGGCGCCACCCAGCGCAGCAACATCTGGCACCACAACGGCTCGATGACCCTGGACCCGATGTTCCTGAAATCGGTGCAGGTGGAAGCGGGTGTCGCCCCCGCCGACGCCGGCCCGGGGGCCTTGGCCGGCGCGGTGCAGATGGAAACCAAGGACGCCAAGGACATGCTGCTGCCCGGCCAGGACATGGGCGCCACCTTGATGGCCAGCTACAACACCAACAGCCAAAGCTTCCGCACCACCGGCGCCGCCTATGGCGCCCAGGACGGGTTCGAGGTGTTGGGCATCCTGACCCGCAACATGGGCGAGAACTACATCAACGGCGACGGCAACGGCGAACCCGGAACCAAGGACCATCTGCAAAGCGGTCTGGCCAAGCTGGCCTATGAAAATGCCGGAGGCCATCGTTTCGGCGTTTCCGGCGAATATGCCGACGACAACGCGGTGCGCCGCATGCGTCCCAACCTGGGCGAGGTCACCCAGGGCACCGGCCGGTTGCTGAACACCACCCACGCCACCCGCCTGACCACTGGCATCAGCTACGAAACCACGGCGCCCACCCATACCTACGACCCCAAGGTCAACCTGTATTACAACAGGGTCGGTCTACAACGCCCCAACGACACCAACCAGACCGCGGTGGCGTCGGGCGTGTTCAATTCCAACATCGAAACCATGGGTCTGAAGGCGCAGAACACCTTCGCCATTCCCAGCGGCAAGCTGACCGCCGGCATCGATTTCGAGAACACCGACGCCTTCGTCCGCCGCTATC
>JAIWOG010000236.1 GCA_020217035.1 Magnetospirillum sp.
TGCAAAAGACCGACGCCGACGAACAGGCCCGCAATTACGGCGCCTTCGTCCAGGCCCGGGTGTCGCCGTGGACCGACTGGAAGCTGTCCACCGGCCTGCGTGCCGATTATCAGACTTATCACACGGTCGACGAGAAGGACTTCAACAATTTCGGCCTGTCGCCCAACGCCAGCGCCGAATACGCCTTCACGCCGGCGTTGTCGGCCTTCGGCGGCTATTCCTATGTCTTCGGCGGCTTGGCCCTGCCGGAAACCGGCCTGCTGCACGCCTATCAGATGACCACCAGCGACGACGTCAAGCCGACCCGGTCGCACAATTTCCGCACCGGCCTGCGCTATGGCGACAGCGGCCTGAAATTGGAAGGCGCCCTGTTCCGCACCCAGATGTACGACACCTTGATGTACAACACCACTAACTCGATCCGCGTCAACGGCCCCAGCCTGCGCAGCCAGGGCATCGACCTGTCGGGCAGCTATGAATGGGCCAACGCCAAGCTGTGGAGCAAGTACAACTTCACCCAGGCCCGCTATGCCTCGCGCATGGCTTTGCCCAGCGACTACAACCTGGCGACCACCGTCGGCCACCTGCTGAACCTGGGGGCTGAATACACCATCGAACCCATCCGCCTGACCGTCGGCGGTTCGGCCGAGATGGCCAAGGGCATCCAGGACGAAGCGCTGGTCCGGGCCAATTACCAGCCCATGAAGGGCTATGCGGTGTTCGACCTGTTCGGCCAGTGGCAGCCGCTGGAAACCAACGAGAACTGGACGGTGAAGCTCGAGGCCAACAACGTGCTGGACAAGAAATACGTCGCCCGTGGCTCCTACACCGCCGCCAACAACATCACCCCGGTCTACGAGGAAGGTCGTGCCTTCCTGCTGTCGACCACGGTGAAGTTCTAGAAAGGGGATAGGGATGGCGCGGCTTCTCCTGGCCTTATCGGCCCTGATCGTGGTCCTTTCCACCTTGGGGCCGGCGCATGCCGGCCCTGCCCTGGTGGATTTGGCCGGGCGTTCCATCCAGGCGCCGCCCAAGGTGGAGCGGGTCATCCTGGGCGAAGGTCGCGCCCTGTCGGTGATGGCCATCCTGGATCGCGGGGCGCCGCTGTCGCGGGTGGTGGGGATGATGGGCGACTTCCCGCTGCTGGACGCGGCGGGCTACACCAAGTGGCGTCAGCGTTTTCCGGCGCTGGACGACGTCGCCATCCTGGGCAAGGTGGCCGCCGATTCCTTCAGCGTCGAGCAGGCCATCGCCCTGAAGCCCGATTTGGCGATCTTTTCCATGGCCGGGCACGGCCCGGCGCCGCGCGACGCCGAGATCATCCGGCAACTGGAAGCCGCCGGCATCGCCGTGGTGTTCGTCGACTTCTTCTTCGACCCCCTGGTCAACACGCCGAAAAGCATGGAATTGCTGGGTGTCCTGCTGGACCGCCAAGCCCAGGCCGCCCAGTTCAACAGGGTCTACGCCGCCGAATTGGCCAAGGTCTCCGGCCGCTTGGACAAGGTGAAGTCCCGCCCGCTGGTGTTCATCGAGAACCGGGTCGGCCTGCAACCCGATTGCTGCGCCAGCATCGGCAACGGCATCCTGGGCAAGATGGTGGAAGCGGCCGGCGGCCGTAACCTGGCCCGCGACCTGATCCCCGGCTATGCCGGCATGATCAGTCTGGAATATCTTCTGACCCATCAGCCCGACATCTATCTGGGCACCGCGGTGGGCAACCTGGAGACCGCCAAGACGGCGCCCGAGCGGGTGGTCATGGGCCACGACGTTCCCGCCGGCTTGGCCCGCCAAAGCCTGACCCAAGCCTTGACCCGACCCGGCATTTCCAGCCTTGACGCGGTGCGCCGGCACCGCGCCCACGCGTTGTGGCACCATTTCGTCCACTCGCCCTTCAACGTGGTGGCGGTGCAAGCCATGGCCAAATGGTTCCATCCCGAAGTGTTCGCCGATTTGGACCCCGCCGCCACCTTGAAGACCATGACCGCCACCTTCCAGCCCATGGAACTGACCGGCACCTTCTGGGCCGACGCGCTGTGACCGCCGTGCCCCTGGCGGCGGGCTATCGCCGTTTCATCCTGGGCCGGCTGGCCATCCTGGGCGGCCTGACCCTGGCCTTGGCGCTGGCCTTTGCCCTGGACGTGGCCACCGGACCGTCGGGGATCAGGCTGGGCGAATTGCTGGGCGCCACCGATAACGCCGCGCTGCGGGTGATCTTGTGGGACATCCGGCTGCCGCAGGCGGTGATGGCGGTGCTGGTGGGCGCCGCCCTGGCCCTGGCCGGGGCCGAGATGCAGACGACGCTGAACAACGCCCTGGCCAGCCCCTTCACCCTGGGCCTGACCAACGCCGCCACCTTGGGTGCCGCCTGCGCCATCGTCTTCGACCTGGCCCTGCCCGGCCTGCCCAGCTTGTGGAGCGTGCCGGTCCTGGCCTTCACCTTCGCCTTGGGGGCGACGCTACTGGTCAACGGACTGGCCCGCAGCCAAGGGGCCGGCGCCGATACCGTGGTGCTGTTCGGCATCGCCATGGTGTTCGTGATGAACGCCCTGTTGTGGCTGGTGCAATATGTCGCCAGCGCCGACGCGGTGCAGCAGATCGTGTTCTGGACCATGGGCAGCCTGACGCGCTCGACCTGGGAAAAGATCGCCCTGGTCGGGCTGGTCCTGGCGCTGTGTCTGCCGCTGTCGCTGCGCCAGGTGTGGGCGATGACCACCCTGCGCGGCGGCGAGGATCACGCGCGGTCCTTCGGCATCCCGGTGGAAAGGCTGCGGCTGGTGGTGTTGGTGCGCGTCAGCCTGTTGGCGGCGGCGGCGGTGTCGTTCGTCGGCACCATCGGCTTCATCGGCCTGGTCGGCCCGCATCTGGCCCGCCTGCTGCTGGGCGAGGACCACCGCTTCTATCTGCCCGGCGCCGCCCTGGCCGGCGCCTTGGTGATGAGCCTGGCCTCCACCGCCAGCAAAAGCCTGGTGCCCGGCTTGGTGCTGCCGGTGGGAATCGTCACCGCCCTGGTGGGCATTCCGCTGTTCATGGCCCTGCTGCTCAGCCAAAGGAGACGGGCATGAGCCTGGAACTGCACCAGATCAGCATCGCCTATGGCCGACAGCGGGTTCTGGAGGATCTGAGCGCCGAAACCATGCCGCCCGGCACCCTGGTCGGCCTGCTGGGGGCCAACGGCGCCGGCAAGTCCACCTTGCTGCGGGCCTTGGCCGGATTGCAGCCGGCGCGGGGCCGCGCCGTCCTGGACGGCACCGAATTGTTCACCGCCCCCGCCGCCCATCGTCTGCGCCAAGTGGGCTATCTGCCGCAAAGCCTGCCCCAGGCGTCGCCGCTTTTGGCTTATGAATCGGTGCTGGCGGCGTTGCGCGCCACCCGCCCCGACTTGCGCGACGGCGCCGCCCAGGCGGCCATCCAGGGCATCTTCGACCGCTTGGGCATCGCCGGTCTGGCGCTGCGCCGCATGGGGCAATTGTCCGGCGGCCAGCGCCAGATGGTGGGCTTGGCCCAAGTGCTGGTGCGCCAGCCCCGCCTGTTGCTGCTGGACGAGCCGACCAGCGCCCTTGACCTGCGTTGGCAATTGGCGGTGCTGGAAAACGTCGCCGCCCAAATCCGCCAGGACGGCGCCATCGCCTTGATCGCCATTCACGACATCAACTTGGCCGCCCGTTTCTGCCAGCGCCTGCTGGTCCTCGGCCAAGGATCGGTGCTGGCGCAAGGCACCCCCGCCGATTCCTTGACCCCTGACTTGCTGAACCAAGCCTATGGCATCGCCGGCCGGGTCGAATCTTGTAGCCAAGGCTTTCCCGTGGTTCTTGCCGACCGCGCCACCCCTTTGCCCACCGACAGGAGGAATTGATGACCCTGACCGCCAGCGCCGCCATCCCGACCGCGGCCGCCAGCCGCTATCTCAGCCAATTGTGCAAGCATTTCGCCCACAAGATCCCGGTTGAACACGACGCCGTTTCCGGCCGTGCCGACTTCCCCTGGGGCAGTTGCCGACTGGCGGCCCAGGACGGCGTGCTGCGCCTGGAACTGGACGCCCAGGACGAGTTGTCCCTGGCCCGGATTAAGGCGGTGGTGGAAGACCACCTGGTGCGCTTCGCCTGGCGGGAATCGCTGACCGTGGCCTGGGACGGCCCGTGACCTCGCCCCTGATTTTTCGGGGATGAGGGCCTGTTGGGCGGACTGGGGGACAAGGGTGAAATTCACCCTCACCTGATGGGATTTTGCCGGCTATGATGCGATCAACAGCCGGAGCCACCGCCATTTTCAGTCTGGAAAACTTCTTCCCCTACCGCCTGTCGGTGCTGAACGAGCAGGTCAGCCGATCCTTGGCCACGCTTTACGCCGAGCGTTTCGACCTGACGCCACCGGAATGGCGGGCCATGGCGGTGTTGGCCGGTTTCCAGCCGCTGTCGGCCAACGCCATCAGCCAACGCACCACCATGGACAAGGTGCGGGTGACCCGCGCGGTGGCCCGCATGATCGATTCCGGACTGGTGTCGCGCCAGGAAGACGAAACCGACCGCCGCTATGTCAGCCTGACCCTGACCGCCAAGGGCATGGCTGTCTACCAGCAGATCCTGCCCTTGGTCCAAGCCCGCGAAGCCGAGATTTTGTCGGTGCTCAGCGCCGACGAGCGGGCGGCCCTGGACAGCATCCTGCGCAAGCTCACCGATCGCTGAATTCCTTATTATGGAATCGATTCCGATTTCTCTCGACATCGGTTACAAATGAAACTAATTTGGTGGCAGCAACAAGGGCCGCCGACAGGCCCATGCCGGATAACCACCAAGGGAGCGCCTGGTCCATGAAGCTGCAACAGATCCACCACGTCGCCTATCGCTGCAACGACGCCAAGGAAACCGTCGAGTTCTACAGCCGCGTCCTGAACATGGATTTCCTGGTCGCCATCTCGGAAGACAAGGTGCCGTCCACCAAGGAACCCGATCCCTACATGCATCTGTTCCTGGATGCCGGCAACGGCAACATCCTGGCCTTCTTCGAGATCCCCAACTCGCCGCCCATGGGCTTCGACCCCAACACGCCGCGCTGGGTCCAGCACATCGCCTTCCAGGTGGAAGACGAGGCGGCGCTGATCAAGGCCAAGGCGGAAGTGGAAGCCCATGGCCTGGAAGTGGTCGGCCCCACCGACCACGGCATCATCAAGTCCATCTATTTCTTCGATCCCAACGGCCACCGCCTGGAACTGACCTGCATCACCGGAACGCCGGCGCAGATGCAGGAACTGAAGGAAATCGCCCCCACCATGCTGGACGAATGGTCCAAGCACAAGAAGGTGGTGACCCATGCGTCCTGGCTGCACCAGAACGAATTCCAGTCCTGATTCAATGACTTAGATTTGATGCCACGGGCGCCTCCACTTAGGGGCGCCCGTGCGATTCATCCATCGCGGACTCAGGTTACGTATACATATCGCATTACGTGCATTAAATGCATTGACCCGTAGAATCAGTGCGTTGTAGAAGATTCTGCATCCATTACTTATTCTTGGGGCAGATCATGCGCTCATTCATTGCCGGAACCGCCATCGCCGCCCTTCTTGTGTGCGCTCAGACCGCCCTGGCGCAGGATGCCAAGAAGCCACAGAACAGCGGAAACGTCGTCAGCAGCGACGGTAAGTTTTATTTGGGGGTCGGAGCCGGCTGGGTGATGCCGGAAGACACCAATTTCAAGGCCAACACCACTTCGGGGGGCGCCGCCTTCAGCACTTCCGGCAAGTTGCAGTTCCAGGACGGCTATTCGCTGAGCGCCATGGCCGGCTACAAGATCAACGACTACCTGCGGGCCGAGGCGGAAGTGGACTACACCCGCTTCGAATATGACAGCATCGCCATGAACGGCACCATCACCAGCGGCGGCTCCACCTACAATGTCAACGGTTCGGCCAGCCTGGACGGCACCGTCACCTCGGTTCTGGGTCTGGTCAACGGCGTGGTCACGCCTTTGGGCAAGTCGCGGGTGTCGCCGATGCTGGGGGGCGGCGTGGGTTTTGCCTCGACGGACGAAAAGATCACCGCCATCGGCGGCCAATCCGCCAACATCACCGGCTCGCACACCGATTTGGCGCTGTCGGGCATGCTGGGCGTCGAGGCCATGGTCACCAACAACGCCAGCATCGACCTGCGCTATCGCTACATTTGGGTGGACAGCGGAAACCAGACCTTCGACGACTTCACCGCCCACAACATCAGCGCCAGCGCCGCCATTCATTTCTAGCCTAGGTCAGTTCCAACCCGGCCGGCACATGCTGGTCGGGTTCGGGCTGTCCCAAAACCTGGCGAACCGGGATCACCCCGCCCCACACCGGCAAGCCCAGGTCGTCGGCCCGGTCCTGGGGCGGACCTTGGCGCGACTTCACCGTCGCCTCGGCGATGGGCAAGCGGAAGACCGCCGTCGCCGCCAGTTCCTTGTCGTCGGGGGGGCGAACCTGGGCGGCACGGCCGGGATGGACCTTGTCCACCAACACCATCAACGCATCGTGCTTTTCACGGTCGTCGACGATTTCCTGGGCCCGGCCGAACACCATCACCGAACGATAGTTGACCGAATGGTGCATGGCGGATCGCGCCATTACCAGACCGTCCAGGATCGAGAGGGTGGCGCACACCTCGCCGCCTTGGCGCAGCGCTTCGGCGATGCGGCCGTTGATGGCGAAATGGAAGTAAAGCCCGTCCCCCACCCGCCAGGCATTGGTCGGCATGACGAAGGGGGCGCCGTCCTGGACAAAGCCCAGATGGGCGACCAAAGATTGGTCGACGACGGCGTGGATAGCTTCGATCTCGCCGCTGACCCGGGTCTTGCGGCGAAAGGCTTGGGTACGGGGCGTGGTCGGCAGATGGCTCATCCCCACAGCTTGCCAAGACCTTAAGCCATTGAAAACACTGAAATTGAATCGATACAATAAAAAAGGCCGCCCAGTTGCCCCAGGCGGCCTTTTCCCAAAGACGGGCGCAATCAGCCGTTGAAGGCGATTCCCTTGTCCTTGAACAGGGCGGCCAGTTCGCCGTTGCCAGCCATTTCGCGCACGATGTCGCAGCCGCCGACGAACTCGTTCTTAACGTAAAGCTGCGGCAGGGTCGGCCAGTTCGAGAACTGCTTGATGCCTTCGCGCAAGCTGGGGTCGACCAGGATGTCGATGCCCTTGAACTTGACGCCCAGCGCGGTCAGCACTTGGACCACGGCGGCCGAGAAACCGCATTGCGGGAACATGGGGGTGCCCTTCATGTAAAGGACGACGTCGTTTTCGCTGAGGTCCTGCTGAATGCGCTCGAAAACCGGATTGCTCATGGGAATGACCTATCTGCAAAAGGGAAGGCGGAATTGGAATTGTTTCAATGTAGGGTGCCACAATCGCTTACGCAACATGCTTGCCGCAACGCAAGGCGGCTTTGATGTCCGTCAATCCTGGCATCAACCCTTGGCCCAGTCGGGGGCATTCTCGGGGGTGGCGGTTTGCAGCGCCAAGGCGTGCAATTCGCCGCCCATCTTGCCCTGAAGCGCCCCATAGACCATCTGGTGCTGGGCGACGCGGGACTTGCCCTTGAACGCTTCCGACACCACCAGGGCCGAATAATGGTCGCCGTCGCCGCGCAGATCCTCGATGATCACCTTGGCGTCGGGAAAGGCCTCCTTGATCATCTGTTCGATGACACTGGCTTCCATGGGCATCTATGCATTCTCCTGATTGGGGGCTTGGCGAAAGCTGGGAGGCAGTTTGGGGTATCCGCCCGCGAAAATCAAAGGCGACGAACGGGCCAGGAATATATGGCCAGCCCCAGCCAGATGGCGCCAAAGGCGATTGCGTGGGCGCGGGTGAAGGCTTCGCCGAAGACGAACACCGCCACCAGCATCTGGACGGTGGGGTTGATGTACATCATCAGTCCCAGGGTGGATAGTTTCAGCCGCCGCGCCCCATAGGTGAACAAGGCCAAGGGAATGGCGGTCAACGGGCCGGCCACCAGGATCAGCGCCAGGGTGGTGGAATCGCCCGACGGCACCACGCCGTCACTTCCCCGCCACAGCAGATAGAGCGCCGCCAACGGCGTCAGCAATGCGGCCTCGACGAACAGCCCGGCCATGGCGCCGACGACGATGGTCTTGCGCAGCAGGCCATAGGCGCCGAAGCTGAAAGCCAGGATCAACGCCACCCACGGCACGCCGCCGCCGCCCAAAACCAGCCAGCCCACCCCCAAACCGGCCAGGGCCACCGCCGCCAGTTGACGCGGGCTCAGGCTTTCCTTCAGCACCAGCCGGGCCAAGGCCACCGAAACCAGCGGAAAGATGAAATAGCCCAAGGACGCTTCCAGCGCCCGCCCGTTGGCCACCGCCCAGATGAAGAAGCCCCAGTTGACGCCGATGGCCAAGGACGACAGCATCAGGCCGTGGCGCACCTTGGCGTCGCGAAGCGCTGTGGTGATTTCCCCCAACCGCCCCCACACGGCCTGGAACAGCAAGGCGAACACCGCTCCGCCCAGAATGCGATGCGCCAAGACTTCCGGCGCCGGGACATGGCCCACCGCCTTGAAGTAGATGCCGAACACCCCCCAGCACAAGAACGCCCCCAGCGCCGCCATGGCGCCGGCCCGGCCTTCGCTCATCATGGTCACTCCAGCAAATGGGTGGCCATCATGAGAGCGCCGACGCCCGGGGCCAAGAGAAACAATGACACCCAGGCAATCGGTTGATCATTCCACGAAAAAGGCGCCGTCCTGACGGACGGCGCCTTGATCCTTGCCGCGGACAGACGGGTTAATGACCCGACATTTCCGCCCCCATGTAATTGGGCATCCAGGCTTCGTTGATGTCGCGCAGTTCCGCCACCGACACCGACGCACCGCCGACGCTGATGGTCTCGCCGCCGGTCTTGCCGATGACGCGGGCGACGCAATCGTGTTCCTGGGCGGCTTCGAGGACGGCAACCAAGTCGTCTTGGCCCACTTCCAGCAGATAGCGGCCCTGGTCCTCGCCGAAGCACCAGGCGTGCAGCGGCACGTTGGCAGGGGCTTCGATGGCGGCGCCGATGCCGCCGGGCATGGCCATTTCCGCCACCGCCACCAACAGACCACCGTCCGAGATGTCATGGCAGGCCAGAACCTGGCCGTCCTGGATCAACTGACGCACCAACTCGCCCTTGCGGCGTTCGCGATGCAGCGCCACCGGCGGCGGGGCGCCTTCCTCGCGGCCACAGACCTCGCGCAGGTACAAGGACGCACCCAGCCAGCCCTTGGTTTCGCCCAGCAGCACGATGTGGTTGCCGCCGGCCTTGAAGGCCACGGTCATGTGCTTGGAAACGTCGTCCAACAGGCCGACGGCGCCGATGGCCGGGGTCGGCTGGATGGCGGTGCCTTGGGTCTCGTTGTAAAGCGAGACGTTGCCCGAGACGACGGGGAAGTCCAGTTCGCGGCAGGCTTCGCCCATGCCTTTGATGGCTTCGACGATCTGGCCCATGATCTCGTGCTTTTCGGGATTGCCGAAATTCAAGTTGTCGGTGACCGCCAAGGGCACCGCGCCGGTGGCCGAGATGTTGCGATAGGCTTCGGCCACCGCCTGACGCCCGCCTTCGTGCGGGTCGGCCTGGCAGTAACGCGGGGTGCAGTCAGTGGTGATGGCCACCGCCTTGCTGGTGCCGTGGATGCGCACCACGGCGGCATCGCCGCCGGGACGCTGCACGGTGTCGCCCATGACCATATGGTCGTATTGCTGGTAGATCCAGCGCTTG
Source organism: Magnetospirillum sp. (assembly GCA_020217035.1). Taxonomy (GTDB): domain Bacteria; phylum Pseudomonadota; class Alphaproteobacteria; order Rhodospirillales; family Magnetospirillaceae; genus Magnetospirillum. The sequence continues at coordinate 9,740 of JAIWOG010000236.1, forward strand.
GACGCCAGATCGGGGCAGCCCAGCAGGGTTTTGAGTGCGGCGACGGGATCGACGGCTTCCACCTGCTCGGCCGTGATCACCGGCTGCTTGGCCGGCGCCACCCACGGGCGGTCATATTCCGGCGACGCCTGGGCCAGCGGGTCGATGGGCAGGTCGGCGACGATTTCGCCATGGCGCTTCAGCACCATGCGGCCGGTGTCGGTCAACGTGCCGATGACGGCGAAATCCAGTTCCCACTTGTCCATGATCGCCTTGGCCTGG
>JAIWOG010000237.1 GCA_020217035.1 Magnetospirillum sp.
GCTTCCTTGCCCGGCTTCAGGATCATCAGCATGCGTTCTTGCGATTCGGACAGCATGATCTCGTAGGCGGTCATGCCGTCTTCGCGCATGGGGACCTGATCCAGGTCCAGTTCCACGCCCAAGCCCCCCTTGGACGCCATCTCGAAGGACGAGCTGGTCAGGCCGGCGGCGCCCATGTCCTGGATGGCGACGATGACGTCGGTGGCCATCAATTCCAGGCAAGCCTCGATCAGCAGCTTCTCGGTGAAGGGGTCGCCGACCTGCACGGTGGGACGCTTTTCTTCCGACTTCTCGTCGAACTCGGCCGAGGCCATGGTGGCACCGTGAATGCCGTCACGACCGGTCTTGGACCCGAAATAGACGACCGGGTTGCCGACGCCGGCAGCCGCCGAATAGAAAATGTTGTGCTTGTCGGCCAGACCCACGGTCATGGCGTTGACCAGGATGTTGCCGTTGTACGACTTGTGGAAATTGGTCTCGCCGCCCACGGTGGGGACGCCGACGCAATTGCCATAGCCGCCGATGCCGGCCACCACGCCCGCCACCAGATGGCGGGTCTTGGGGTTGGCCGGGTCGCCGAAACGCAGCGCGTTCATGTTGGCGATGGGCCGCGCCCCCATGGTGAAGACGTCGCGCAGGATGCCGCCGACGCCGGTCGCCGCGCCCTGGTAGGGCTCGATGAAGCTGGGGTGGTTGTGGCTTTCCATCTTGAACACGATGGCCTGGTCGTCGCCGATGTCGATGATGCCGGCGTTCTCGCCCGGGCCGCAGATCACCCACGGCGCCTTGGTCGGCAGGGTCTTCAGCCACTTCTTCGACGACTTGTAGGAACAATGTTCCGACCACATGACCGAGAAGATGCCCAGTTCGGTCAGATTGGGCTCGCGGCCCATGATCTCGAGGATCAGCTTGTACTCGTCGGGCTTGATGCCGTGTTGGGCGATGACTTCGGGGGTAATTTGGCTCACGACAACGCCTCCACCAGCGAATCGAACATCAGCTTGCCGTCGGCCCCGCCCAGCAGGTCCTCGGCCAAGCGTTCCGGGTGGGGCATCAGGCCCAGCACGGTCTTCTTGTCGTTATAGACGCCGGCGACATTGCCCAACGAGCCGTTGGGGTTGAATTCGGGGGCGACGGTTCCGTCGGCGCCGCAATAGCGGAAGGCGATCTGGCCGTTGTCTTCCATTTCCCGATAGGTCTTGGGATCGACGAAATAGTTGCCCTCGGCATGGGCGATGGGGAAACGCACCACGTCGCCGGTCCGGTAATAGCGGCAGAAGTCGTTGCGGTCGTTTTCCACCCGAAGGTGAACGTCCTTGCAGATGAATTTCAGCTGCGCGTTGCGCATCAGAACGCCCGGCAGCAGGCCGGCCTCGGTGATGATCTGGAAACCGTTGCAGATGCCCAGCACCCGGGTGCCGGCATCGGCGCGGGCCTTGACCTCGCGCATGATCGGCGAATGGGCGGCCATGGCGCCGCAGCGCAGATAGTCACCATAGGAGAAACCGCCAGGGACGACCACCAGGTCGACCTCGGGCATTTCGGTGTCGCGGTGCCAAACCATAAGCGGCTTGGACCCCATGCTGGCTTCCAGCGCCACGGCGACGTCACGGTCGCAGTTGGAGCCGGGGAAAACGATGACGGCGGCTTTCACGGGCGATCCCTAAGCGGTTGGGATAGGAAGCGTCTTCTTAGCGCCAAACCGCAACGGTTTCCAGTTGAAAGCAGGCGGCTTGCGACGGAAGACGGATTGTCAGTGCATATCACTTGCAATATCCTTGTTCCCAATCCGTGTCCAAGGACTTGCCTTGCCTCAAATCCCACACTTAAAAAATGGCCTCTCGATCCCCCTGCCCTGGCTGACGGCGGTTGTCGCCCTGGCCGGGTTGGCGGCGTTGCCGGTGTTGGTGGTGGCCGCCTCGTTGCTGGCGCCGTCGCATGGCACCTGGACGCACCTGGCACAGACGGTGCTGGGGGATTACGTCGGCAACTCGCTGGCTTTGATGGGCGGCGTCGGACTGGGCGTCACCATCGGCGGCGTCGGCGCCGCCTGGCTGGTGACCATGTGCCGCTTTCCCGGCAGCCGACATCTGGAATGGGCTTTGCTGCTGCCCTTGGCCATGCCGGCCTATGTGGTGGCCTATGCCTATACCGGGTTCCTGGATTACGCCGGTCCGCTGCAAAGCGGCCTGCGGGCCTTGTTCGGCTGGCAAAGCGCCCGCGACTATTGGTTCCCCGACATCCGGTCCCTGGGCGGCGCCATCGCGGTGATGGTGTTGGTGCTTTACCCCTATGTCTACATGCTGGCCCGCGCCGCCTTCCTGGAGCAGTCGGTCTGTGTGCTGGAAGCCAGCCGCACCCTGGGGCGCGGCCCCTGGCGGTCGTTCTTCGGCGTCGCCCTGCCGCTGGCGCGGGCCTCGATCATCGCCGGCCTGGCCCTGGCACTGATGGAGACGCTGAACGATTTCGGCACCGTGCAATATTTCGCCGTCGACACCTTCACCACCGGCATCTACCGCACCTGGCTGGGGATGGGCCAGCCGGCGGTGGCGGCGCAGCTGGGGGCGGTGCTGATGCTGTTCGTCGCCGTGCTGATCGCCCTGGAACGTCTGTCGCGCGGCGGCGCCAAAAGCCACCACACCACCACCCGCTACCGCCGCCTGCCCCGCATCGGGTTGACCGGTTGGCACATGGTCCTGGCGCTGCTGTTCTGCACCTTTCCGGTGGTCTTGGGCTTCGTCGTCCCGGCGGCCATGCTGGCCGTCTGGACCGTCGAGGTTGGGTTGGGGCAATCCTTTGGCGGCGACTTCCTGCACCTGGCCGGCAACTCGCTGCTTCTGGCCCTGGCCGCCGGATTGGCGGCGGTGGCGGTGGCGGTGGTGCTGTCCTATGCGCAACGTCTGCACCCCAAGCCGCTGGTGCGCCTCGCGGTGCGGGTGGCGTCCTTGGGCTACGCGGTGCCCGGCTCGGTCATCGCCGTGGGCATCATGGTGCCGCTGGTGGCGCTGGACCGCGGGCTGGCGCAAGGCATCGAGCGCTGGACCGGCATCTCGCCCGGCCTGTTGCTGACCGGCACCGTCTTCGCCCTGGTCTACGCCTACATGGTGCGCTTCCTGGCGGTGTCGGCGGGCAGCGTCGAAGCCAGCTTGGCCAAGGTGACCCCGTCCCTGGAAGCCGCCGCCCGCACCTTGGGCTGCGGCGCCGTGGCCGCGCTCAGGCGGGTGCACCTGCCGATGATCAAGGGCAGCCTGCTGTCGGCGACCCTGCTGGTCTTCGTCGACGTGATGAAGGAATTGCCGGCGACCTTGATCATGCGCCCCTTCAACTTCGACACCCTGGCCACCCGCACCTTCACCTACGCTTCCGACGAACGTCTGGCCAGCGCCGGAGCGCCCGCCTTGGCCATCGTGCTGGTCGGCCTGATCCCGGTGCTGCTGCTGAGCCGCGCCATCGCCAAGTCCCGCCCCGGAGAAGATTGATGAAACCCGCCATCGGCCTGGAGATGCAGGGCATCACCCACCATTTCGGCACCTTGCGGGTGGTTGACGACGTGTCGCTGTCCATCGCGCCAGGCGAGTTGGTGTGTCTGCTGGGGCCGTCGGGCTGCGGCAAGACCACCACGTTGCGCATCGCCGCCGGCCTGGAATCCCCCGGTTCCGGCACCGTCACCCTGAACGGAACCCTGGTGTCGGGTAACGGCATCCATTTGCCGCCCGAACGCCGCCACGTGGGGTTCCTGTTCCAGGATTACGCCCTGTTCCCGCATCTGCGGGTGCTGGGCAACGTGGAATTCGGCGTCGAATCCCTGGCCCCGGCCCAGCGGAAGGCGCGGGCCATGGAGATGCTGGAACAGGTGGGCATGGCCGATTACGCGGGGGCGTGGCCGCATCAATTGTCGGGCGGCCAGCAACAGCGCGTGGCGCTGGCCCGCGCCCTGGCCCCGGCCCCGGCGTTGATGCTGCTGGACGAACCGTTTTCCGGCCTGGACAAACGCCTGCGCGACCAGATCCGCGACGAAACCCTGCAGGTGTTGAAGCGCAACAAGGTGGCGACGCTGATGGTCACCCACGACCCCGAGGAAGCCATGTTCATGGCCGACCGGGTGGCGGTGATGCGCCAGGGCAAGGTGGTGCAGTTCGATCGCCCGGAAACCCTGTACAACGCCCCCGCCGATCCCTTCGTCGCCGCCTTCTTCGGCGAGGTCAACCAATGGACCGTTCGCGCCCAAGGCGGCACGGCGCACACCGCGCTGGGCGACTTTGCCGTCCCCCATGACGGCGAAGTCGAGGTGCTGGCCCGCCCCGAGGCCCTGCGGCTGGTCGACGACGGCGCCATCGTCGGCCGCGTGCTGGCCGCCCGCCCCTTGGGTGCGGTCAGCCTGCTGCATTTGCGACTGGCCGACAAATGGGATGTGCGGGCTCGCCTGGCCTGCCGCACCCTGCCCGCCGAAGGCGAGATCGTGCGCCTGGCCGTCGATCCAACGCAAGTTTTCCTATACCCAAGGACATAAACGCTTCGCCTTGGGTGGCAATGCTGCTAGCATGTGAACATGCAATTCACTCGCATAATCAAGGAGACGCTCATATGCGCTTGTTCAACCGCTTCGCCCTGACCGCCGCCGCCTGCTTGGCCGCCACGACGGTTTCAGCGGCCGAGGTCAACGTCTATTCCGCTCGCAAGGACCATTTGCTGAAGCCGGTTCTGGACGCCTTCACCAAGGAAACCGGCATCACCGTCAACCTGCTGTCGGCGGAAGCCCCCCAGTTGCTGGAACGGTTGAAAAGCGAAGGCAAGGACAGCCCGGCCGACCTGTTCGTCACCACCGACGTGGTCCACCTGCACGCCGCCCGTGTCGCCGGCATCCTGGCCCCGGTCAACAGCCCGGTGCTGACCAAGAACATCCCCGCCCAGTACCACGACCCGCAGGGTTACTGGTTCGGCCTGTCGGCCCGCGCCCGAGTCGTCTTCTACGCCAAGGACCGGGTCAAGCCGTCGGAACTGTCCACCTATGAAGACCTGGCTTCCGACAAGTGGAAGGGCCGCATCTGCGTGCGTTCGTCGTCGTCCACCTATAACCAGTCGCTGCTGGGCGGTCTGATCGCGGTGAACGGCCCGGAAAAGGCCGAAGCCTGGGCCAAGGGCATCGTCGCCAACATGGCCAGGAAGCCGCAAGGCGGCGACACCGACCAGATCAAGGCGGTGGCCGCCGGTCAGTGCGACATCGCCATCGCCAACACCTATTATTATGGCGGCCTGCAAAGTTCGGCCAAGGCCGACGAACGCGAAACGGCGGCCAAGGTCGGCATCTTCTTCCCCAACCAATCCGACCGCGGCGCCCACATGAACGTCGCCGGCGCCGGCCTGACCATGTCGGCCAAGAACAAGGCCGAGGCGGTGAAGTTGCTGGAATTCATGGCCGGCCCGCAGGCGCAGAAGCTGTTCGCCGAAGCCAACAGCGAGTTCCCGGTGGTGGCCACCGCCAAGCTGTCGCCCACGGTGGAAGGCTGGGGCAAGTTCAAGGCCGAAACCGTCAACGTCGCCATGCTGGGCGAAAACGCCGCCCGCGCCGTGCTGATCTTCGACCGAGTCGGCTGGCGCTGACACCGATGCACGGGGGAAGGGGCGAAAGTCCCTTTCCCCTTTTGCATTCTGGCTATGCTTTAGAACTAGTGATCTTCGCCTTGCCAAATTGCCTTCGGAAATGGCACTGATGGGTGCGCACACAAATTGTGCACTTTGGGGAGTTGGCGATTGGACGGTGGCGACGCGATGATTGATCGGTCGGAACGGAAGGATAAGGCCAAGGTCCTGTCCAACCAGTACCGGTCCTTGTTCGAAAACGCCGTCGAGGGCATCTACCGCACCACGCCGTCGGGCCGTTACCTGAACGCCAACCAGGCACTGGCCCGCATCTACGGCTATGACAATCCCAAGGCGCTGATCGCCGGGCTGACCGACATCGCCCACGGCCTTTACGTCCACCCCGAAGACCGCGACCGCTTCAAGCATCTGCTGGACCAGGACCAGGTGGTGCGCAACTTCGAGGCCCAGGTCTACCGCAAGTCGGGCGACATCATCTGGATTTCCGAGAACGCCCGGGTGGTGCGCGATGACGACGGCAGCGTCATCTGTTACGAGGGCACCGTCCAGGACATCACCGAACGCAAGCGGGCCGAGGAACGGCTGCGTCTGGCCGCCACCGTCTATGAAAATGTCGGCGAGGCCATCATCGTCACCGATGCCGACAATGTGGTGACCGCCATCAACCCGGCCTTCTCGCGCATGACCGGCTTTTCCGTCGACCAAGTGGTGGGCATGGCGTCGCGATTCGTCGCCGACGAGATCAACGACCCCCAGTTGGTGACCGACGCCTGGGCCCATGCCCGTGGCGGCGACACCTGGCACGGCGAATTGTGGGGTCGCCGCGCCAACGGCGACGTCTTCCCGGCTTCGGTGGCGCTGACCGGGGTGCAGGGCGAGAACGGCGAGGTCAGAAGCTTCGTCATGGTCGCCTCCGACGTGACGCGCCGCAAGATGGACGAACAGCGCATCCGCTTCCATGCCCGCCACGACGCGCTGACCAAGCTGGCCAACCGCCACACGGTGATGGAGGCGCTGTCCGACGCCATCATCCGCGCCGAGCACGAAGGCAACCGTCTGGCCTTGCTGTTCTTGGACGTCAACCGCTTCAAGGACGTCAACGACAGCTTCGGCCACGCCGCCGGTGACGAATTGCTGAAGCAGGTGGCGCGGCGGCTGAAGGGCTGCGTGCGTGCGTCCGACATCATCGGCCGGCTGGGCGGCGACGAATTCGTGGTGGCGCTTCCCTCCATCGCCGACGTCCAGGGCGCCATGGCCTGCGTCGAAAAGGTGCTGTACGCCTTTTCCGAGCCCTTCACCCTGCCCGAGCAGGACCTTTACGCCTCGACCTCCATCGGCGTGGCGCTGTATCCCGACCATGCCGATTGCGCCGAGACCCTGTTGTCGCACGCCGACGCCGCCATGTACCACGCCAAGGCCAGCGGCAACCCGTACCGGTTCTACGACAACGACATGGACCGCCAGGCGGCCGAGCGGGTCAACCTGGAAAACGACCTGCGCCACGCCTTGGCCAATGGCGATTTCCGCCTGCATTACCAGCCCAAGGTGGAAGGCATCTCGCGCCGGGTGGTGGCCGCCGAGGCGCTGATCCGCTGGACCCATCCGACGCGCGGCAATGTCAGCCCGGCGCTGTTCATCCCGGTGGCCGAACGCGCCGGCCTGATCGGCGCCATCGGCGATTGGGCGCTGAGCGAAGCCTGTCGGCAGATGCGCCTGTGGCTGGACCAGGGGGTGGAATTCGGCTGCGTCTCGGTCAACCTCAGCCCGGCGCAATTCCACGACGCCAGTCTGAAGCACAAGGTGGAACGGGCGCTGAAGCAGCACGACCTGCCGGCCTCGGTGCTGGAACTGGAAATCACCGAAACCATGATGGCCACCGAGGTCGACCGCGCCATCGCCATTTTGGGCGAGCTGGGCCAGATGGGGGTGCGCCTGGCCATCGACGATTTCGGCACCGGCTATTCCAGCCTAGCTTACCTGAAGCTGTTCCCGGTCAACGTCTTGAAGATCGACCGGGCCTTCATCAAGGAACTGCCCGGCAATGCCAAGGACGGCGCCATCGTGTCGTCCATCGCCACCTTGGCCAACAATTTGGGCTTCGAGGTCATCGCCGAAGGCGTCGAAACCCCGGCCCAGGCCGGTTTCCTGCTGACCAAGGGCGTCACCCTGATGCAGGGCTTCCTCTACAGCCCCGCCGTGGCGCCGGACGACTTCGCCCGGTTGGTGCGGGACGGGGTTTAAGGGGACGGTCTTCATCTGACACGGATGGACACGGATAAACACGGATATCCGCCCGAACCGTCACCGCCGGGCACGACCCACGACGGCCCGGTTCACCCCATACCCTATTGATTTCGTCATGCCCGGACATGACGAAGGAAAAACAGAAAACCACAGAGACACAGAGGCACAGAGATGCCTTTCGTGGGGCAATCGGCCAGCCACCGCCCCCCCTCTGTGTCTCTGTGCCTCTGTGGTTTATTCCTTGTTCACCGCCAAAGCCGCCACCGCCGCGATCAAATCATCCGGCACCGGTTGATCGTCGGTGCGGACAGTGCGGCCATGGGCACGCAGGTCGGCAAGCGCCCCCTCCTCCCATTTTTCGCCATCCCCAACCACCTGCCACGCCCGCCCATAGGCCCCCATCACATCGTCACGCGACCGCCCGGCGAGATAGAGCGCGAAGGCATGATTGCACAGCAGCCAATCCGCGTGAGGAACACGTTCCAATGCCTGCTCGGTATCCGCCAGGAAGCTTTGCTCGTCACCGCCGAGGTAACGCTGCCAACCGCGATTCCCATAGGCTTTAGCCACCAACTCACGCAGTGCCGGTTCCGATGCCGTCCCGAACCGCCGCACCACATCGTCGTAAACGGCAATTTCCTCCTCCGGGCGCTTCAGTTCCCCAAACCTTACCCCCTTGTCGACAAGGGATTTCGCCACCCACTCACGCAGTGCCGGTTCCGATGCCGTCCCGAACCGCCGCACCACATCGTCGTAAACAGCGATTTCCTCCTCCGGGCGCTTCAGTTCCCTCAACCTTACCCCCTTGTTGACAAGGGATTTCGCCACTGGCTCGCGCAGTGCCGGTTCCGATGCCGTCCCGAACCGCCGCACCACCTCGTCATAAACGGCGATGGCATCCTCCGAACACCCCAGCCCCCCCAAGCTGACCCCCTTGTTGAAAAGGGATTTCGCCACCTGCTGGCGCAGTGCCAGTTCCGATGCCGTCCCGAACCGCCGCACCACCTCGTCATAAACGGCGATTTCCTCCTCCGGGCCCTTCAGTTGCCCCAACCTTACCCCCTTGTTGAAAAGGGATTTCGCCACCTGCTCACGCAGTGCCGGTTCCGATGCCGTCCCGAACCGCCGCACCACATCGTCGTAAACGGCAATGGCCTCCTCCGGACGCTTCAATTCCCCCAACCTTACCCCCTTGTTGACAAGGGATTTCGCCACCCGCTCACGCAGTGCCGGTTCCGATGCCGTCCCGAACCGCCGATCCACCTCGTCGTAAACGGCGATGGCATCCTCCGAACACCCCAGCCCCCCCAAGCTGACCCCCTTGTTGAAAAGGGATTTCGCCACCTGCTGGCGCAGTGCCGGTTCCGATGCCGTCCCGAACCGCCGCACCACCTCGTCGTAAACGGCGATTTCCTCCTCCAAGCGGTTCAGCTTCCCCAACGACACCCCTTTGTCCAAGAGACTCTTGGCAACGTCTTCTATGCTGGCATCGGGGCTTGTTGCGGCTTTGTCAAAATAGGTGACGGCGTCCTCGTATCTTTCGGAAGCATAGGCATCGTAGGCGAGAACCCGCCAATCCTTTGCGGTCTTGCGATCTGCCGGCGTGTCCTTGATCTGATCGGCGGCCAGATTCAATGTCCGCTTGTCGGCCTCCGTCATTTTGGCGATGCTGTCGAGAGAACCGGAAACCACGGCGGACACCCGCTCCGTTTGCTTGCGGACATGGTCCTTGAAACCATCGAGCAGATCATCCATGCGGCCCTTCAGACTGGCGGCCTCGTCTTCCAACGCCTTAATCTGTCCGCGCAGTTTCTGGCTATTATCATCGATCCAGCCTTTCGCCTCGGCCTTGGCTTTAGTGATGGCTTGCACATAGCCGACGAAGCTGATGGCGACCAGCAGCACGGTGACCAGCGTGCCAACAATGGCGATGACAATTCCGAACCCACCCAGATAAACGCCAACATCGCCGACGCGGGCGATCAGGTCGTTGGTGCGGCTTTCCTGCAAAGTCAGTTTTTGCTGGGCTTGGTCCAGTTGCTGCTGGGTTTGCCCCAGACGGCCGGTCAGAAGATCGACCCGGTCCTGCAACGCCTTGATGTCGGCGGACAGCGCGTCCGTCGCGTTGCTGTTTTGCTCACCCGCCATCCTTGCC
>JAIWOG010000238.1 GCA_020217035.1 Magnetospirillum sp.
CCCGCCCATCAAACGGGGGCAAATCTAACAGCGAAAACAATCAAAGGTAAGCCGAAAACCGCCCCTATTCGTCGTCGAAACGACCGGCGTGGACCGGGGCCAGGATCAGTTCGTCGTCTTCCGGCTCGGCCACCGCCTTGGCTTTCAGGGCGCGGCGCAGGATCTTGCCGGTGGTGGTTTTGGGCATGGCATCGACGAAGTGGATTTCGCGCGGTGCCAGGGCGCCGCCCAGGCATTGGCGGGCGAAGGTCAACAATTCCACCCGCAGCGCCTCGCCCGGTTCGAAGCCGGGGTTCAGCGAGATGAAGGCCACCGGCACTTCGCGCAGCAGCAGGTCGGGCTTGCCGACGACGCCGATCTCGGCCACCGCCGGGTGGTCCATCAGGCCGCATTCCACCTCGAACGGGCCGATGGTGTGCGACGCCGACTTGATCATGTCGTCGGCGCGGCCGACGAACCAGTAACAGCCGTCGGAATCGCGGCGCACCAGGTCGCCGGTCAGGTACCAGCCGTCGACGAAGGACGAGTCGTAATGGGCGCCCTCGCCCATATAGGCGGTGAACATGGACGGCAAATCGGCCCTGAGCGCCAGTTCGCCCACTTCGTCGGGCTGGTCCACCGGGGTGATGCGCGTAAGCTCGCGCGACATCACCGCCGCCTCGACCCCGGGCAAAGGCATGCCCATGCTGCCGGCCTTGGCGCGGCCGGGGCAATTGGCGATGGCGATGGCGCCGGTTTCGGTCTGCCACCAGGTATCCAGGAACGGCACGCCCAGCGCCTTTTCGCCCCAGGCCACCGCTTCCGGGTTCAACGGTTCGCCGACGCTGGCGGCGACGCGCAAGCTGTTTTCCTTGTAGACGCGGGCCAGGGCGGCGCCATAGCGCATCATCATGCGGATGTTGGTGGGCGTGGTGTACCACACGTTCACCTTTTCATCCTTCAAGATGCCGTACCAGCGGCGCGGGTCGAACTCGGCCTCGTCCACCACCACCTGGCAGCCATTGGCCAAGGGCGCGATCAGCGCGTAGGCGGTGTTGGTGATCCAGCCCGGATCGGCGGTGCACCAGAACACGTCGTCTTCCTGCAGGCCGAACACCAGACGGGCGGTCAGGGTCTGCGCCACCACCGCGCTGTGGGAATGCAGCACGCCCTTGGGTGTGCCGGTGGTGCCACTGGTGAAGTGCAGGAAGGCCGGGTCCTCGGCCTGGGTGGCGATGGTGGCGGCGGGGGTGGCGGCGGCCACCAGGGCGTTGAAATCCTCGGCGTCCTCGCCGGCCACGGGTTGCCCGTCCTCGCCGATCAACAGCACGTGGACCAAGTCGGGCAGGCTGGCGCGCAGGCCAGCCACCTTGCGGCGATACAAATCCTCGGTGGCGATCAGCACCTTGGCCTGGGACAGTTCCAGACGCGATTTCAGTGGGCCGGGGCCGAAGGCGGAAAACAGCGGACAGAACACCGCGCCGGCCTTCCAGGCCCCGAAAGCGGCCACATACAATTCGATGCGCCGGCCGGTCAGCACCGCCACCTTGTCGCCGGGAACGATTCCGTGCCGGGTCAGCACCTGGGCCAGACGCGCCGCCTGGTCGGCCAGTTGGGCGACGCTGAGGCGACGCTTTTCATAGCGCCGCCCCAGGCTGAGAACGGCGGCCCGATCGCCGCGTCCGGCGGCGACCTGACGATCCAGCACCGCGTGGGCGATGTTCAGGCTGCCCGGCTGGGGCCCCGTCAATGCCTGACGCGCCTCGGCCCAATCGGTCTTGGACAAGCTGGCGGCGTCGGTGAAACATTGCTCTGACGGAGTCTGGCCGGACATCGGCGGAACCATGCATCCTCCCACTGTGCTCTGCTTGAAGGCGCCCGCATTCTGGCTGCACCGGCGTCGCGACGCAACGGCTTGATGCGCAACGCAGCGATGCGACGGGCTTAGCCCGGCCGCTTGGTGGCCAAGGCGATTCCGGCGAAGATCAGAACCGCCCCCACGGCATGGTACCAGGCGAAGGTTTCCCCCAGCAGCGCCACCCCCAGGATGGCGGTGAACAGCGGGATCAAATTGGCGAACAGCCCGGCGGTGGGGGCGCCCACCGCCGCCACCCCCATGTTCCAGAAGTAATAGGCCAGCAACGAGGCGCAGACGGCGGTATAGGCGATCACCGCCAGGGTCGCGGGCCGCACCTGCACCTGGTATCCCAGGCTGAGTTCGAACAGATAGAACGGCACGATCATCAGCCAGCCCAACACGATCAAGGCCGACAGCAAGGTGAAGCCGCGCACCGGGATGGGAAAGCGCCGCAGCATGACCGAATAGACCGCCCACGAGAACGAGGCCAGCAGCATCAGCCCGTCGCCCGGCGTCAGGGTCAGGGTGGCCAGTCGGGCCGGCTCGCCCCGCGTCACCACCGCCAGCAAGCCCAGGATGGACACCGCCATCCCCAGCGCCTGAAGCGGCCGGATGGGGTCGCCCAGCCACATGCGGGCCAACAGCAGCACCATGATGGGCAGCGAGGTGCCGACCAGGGTGGCGTTGATGGCGGTGGTGGTCTGCACCGCCAGATACAAAAGCGTGTTGTAGGCGGCGACCGAGGTCAGGGCCAAGCCCAGCACCGGTTTCCAATGACACAGCAGAACGCCGCGGCTGGCCCACAGGTCGCGGCCGGTGAACGGCAGGATCAGGCAGGCCGCCAGCACCCAGCGCCAGAAGGCCAGGGCCACCGGCGGCAGGTCGCCGGCGGTGGCGCGGGCCAGCAGGGCGTTGCCGGCCCAGAACAAGGGCGGCAACAGCAGCAGCAGCAGGGCGCGGTTGATCACTGCTTCGGTGCCGCGGATTCGGGGGACGGCGAAGCCGGGGCGGTATCGGGAACCACCGGTGCCGGCAGCATGCTGGCCAGGCGTTCGGCCAGCTTCTCGCCGATCAGCTTGGCGAAGGCGGGCGAATAATGCACCGCGTCCACATAGGCGTTGCCTTCGGCCGGCTCGAATTCGGCCAACCACAGCAAGTCCTGCTCGTAAAGCGTGCCGGTACCGCGCTTTTCCGCCAGCCGGGCATAGCCCTTGGCGGTGGCCACATAGGGCGTCATGCGGTCGGGGTCCAGCGGCACCGCCCGCTTGGCGTTGTCGTAATGGAAGGTGGGGACCGGCTGTTGCACGAACAGCACCTTGACGCCGAAACGTTCCGCCATGGCGGCGATCAGCCGGCGGTTGGCATCCAGCCGCGCCAACGACGCCTCGACCAGGGCATCGCTGGAACAGAGCTGGCCGTTCTCCAGATCGCGGGCCATCTGCGACTTGCCGCCCAACTTGCGCAACAGCGCCGCCAGCGAGGACTGGCGGATCACCTGGTCCAACCCGATGGGAGCGCCGGTTTCCGCCAGACGGGCGCTGAACGCCGTCTTTTCCGGCTGACCACAGCGCAGGAAATCGTCCAGGCCGTGCACGAACACCGCCCAATCGGGCTTATCGCCGGTGGCCAGCATCTCGGCGAAGGCGACGCGGTCCTGGGTGGAATACCAGCCGGGAACCGCCCGGTTCTCGACCCTGACGGCGATGCCCGCTTGTTGCAGCTTGGCGGCCATGGCCGCCGGGATGGTCTCGGCATCGGCCAGGCCGTGACCGAAGGTGGTGCCGCCGCCGAACACCACCACGCGGGGGCCCGCAGCGCCGATTGTTCCACCGCGCACCCCTTGGGCGCTGACGCTGACCAATTCGCCGCTTCGCGCCGGCATGCGGTATTCCACCAGCGGCGCGTAGACCGCGTCGGCCAAGGTCGGGCTTTCCACCAGGGCCTGGCGGTTGCGGCCGGGCTGGTCGCTGCCGTACAGCTTGGCCAGATCCTTGTCGGAGACCGTCGGCTGTCGTGACGCGTCGGCCAAACGCGTCATGATGACGCTTGCGCCCCACTCGGCGATGGGCAACAACACCAGCGCCAGGACCAGCAGCCGCAGCAGCTTGCCCAGGGGGCCAGAGCCCGAAGGTGTTTCAGACCGGTTGCGGTTACGGCGACGGCGCATCACATTAGCTTCCAAGTGGGCGTCCGGCTGGTGATACCGCGAAAACGTAGGCAGTGGCAATGTGGAGCTTCAAAATGTTCGACCTGCATCCCCGTCTGGCCGCTGACACCATCCCGGTCGTCGACTGGCCCCTGTGCCGTGTCCTGCTGATGAACGAATGCGCTTGGCCCTGGCTGATCCTGGTGCCACGCCGCCATGGCGTGACCGAGATTCACGAGTTGGATGCCTGCGACCGCGAGACGCTGATCCAGGAAATGGCCCACGCGTCGCGCCGGCTGCAGAACCTGACCGGGGCCGACAAGATGAACGTCGCCGCGCTCGGCAACGTGGTGCCGCAACTGCACGTCCACGTCATCGCCCGCTTCACCACCGATCCCGCCTGGCCCAAACCGGTTTTCGGTTTCCAGGCCCCCGCCCCCTACGACGTGGAATTCCTGGCCACCCACATGGCGCAGTTGGTGGACGCCTTGGGGGAGGGCCCAGGCTGATCCATGCTGCTGAACGGCATTCATCTGCTGCCTGACGCCAGCGGCGCCGTGGTGTGGCCGGCTCGTCAATTGTTGGCGGCTTCCGACCCGGTGGGCTTGACCGAGGGCCGCGACGCCCTTGCCCTGGCCGCCGAATCCGTGCGCCGGTTGTCCGCCCTGGCCCGCCAGCGCCGGCCGCGCGACATCGTCTGGCTGGGGCGGCCGCTGACCCATTGGGCGGCCTCGCTGCCCCAGCGAGAACAGCGACAGTTGGATCACTTGCAGCAGGCCCATCACGTCCATTGGGTCGAGGATTCCCTGTCCCTGGCCGCCCTGACCTTCCGGGCCAGCCCCGGCCCGGCAACGGTCAAGGGCGGCGAGGTGGTGGGGCAGCCGCAGCCCCTGGCCCGCTGCGACGGCGCGGTGTGGCCGGCCTTCGTCATCGACGGCCGCCGGCTGGCCCTGCCCGCCTTCGGACCGGCGGCGCGGGGCACCGAGGTGATGACGCCTGCTTTCCTGTCCGCCTTCCGCCGCCCCTTCCAAGCCCTGATGCTGGTGCGCGGCAAGGTGGTCACCCGTCCTCGCGCCCGATTGGAACCGCCCCCATGACTGCTCCCATCCTGGTCTGGCTGCGCCGCGACCTGCGTCTGGCCGACCATCCCGCCCTGTTCGACGCCGCCCGCCAGGGACCGGTGGTGCTGGCCTTCTGCCTGGACGAAGCGGGCGGCCGGCCGTTCGGCGGCGCCTCGCGCTGGTGGCTGCATCAATCGTTGCGGTCGCTGGGTAACGTCACCCTGGCCCAGGGCCGGTCGGAAGAGGAAATCCCCCGCCTGGCACGGCTGTGCGGGGCACGGGCGGTGCATTGGAACCGGTCCGCCGACCCACGCCTGCGCGACGTCGAGGACCGGGTCGAACGGGAATTGGGCGGGCTGGCCCGCATCTTCCCCGGCGACACCTTGTTCACGCCGGGCGCCGTGCGGACCAAGGATGGCGGCCAGTTCCAGGTTTTCACCGCCTTCTGGCGGGCCGCCCTGGCGCTGCCGGCGCCGGATCGCCCCTTGCCGGCACCGCCCGACCTGCGCATCGCCCCCTGCCCCGGCTTGGCGCTGGAGCAATTGAACCTGATGCCCAAGCTGGATTGGTGGCGGGGCATGGCCCAAGACTGGCAGCCGGGCGAAGACAGTGCCGCCCGCCTGCTGGCGGACTTCCTGGCCGGACCGGTCGAACGCTATCATGCGGAACGCGACCGCGCCGACCTGCCCGCCACCTCGCGTCTGTCGCCCTATCTGGCTTTCGGTGAAATCTCGGCCCGGCAAATTTGGCACGCCGCCCGCGCCCTGCCCCCCGGCCAAGGGGTGGACACCTTCCTGAAGGAAGTGGGCTGGCGTGAATTCAGCCGCCATCTGTTGTTCAACCATCCCGGCCTGCCGCAAGTCCCGTTGCGCCGCGACTTCGCGGTCTTTCCCTGGCGCGATGACCCTGCTGCCTTGCGCAAATGGCAGATGGGGATGACCGGCTATCCCATGGTCGACGCCGGCATGCGGCAATTATGGGCCACCGGCTGGATGCACAACCGCGTGCGCATGATCGTCGCGTCCTTCCTGGTCAAGGATCTGCTGATCCCCTGGCAAGCGGGCGAGGAATGGTTCTGGGACACCCTGGTGGACGCCGATTCGGCCAACAACGCCGCGTCGTGGCAATGGGTGGCCGGATGCGGGGCCGACGCCGCCCCTTTCTTCCGCATCTTCAACCCGGTGACCCAGGGCGAGAAGTTCGATCCCGACGGAGCTTACGTGCGGGCTTGGATTCCGGAACTGGCGCGGGTGCCCGACGCCCATGTGCACCATCCGTGGACCTGGGGCCGGGTAGCCGGCTACCCCGCCCCCATGGTCGATCACGCCAAGGCCCGCGAGCGGGCGCTGGCGGCGTTCAAGGGGCTACGGTCGCCGGCCGATCAGCCGTCGTTGTTTTGACCCCACTTTTCCAGCAAGGCCGCCGCTTCGCTTCGCCGGCGCGGCAGCGGCGCGTCAGCCGCCAGAACCCCCAGGGCGCGGGCCCGCAGACCCACGGCCAAGGCCAGCGGCACCTGCAGATGGACCGGGGCCAAAGCCTGGGAATCTCCAAGGATTTCCGCGGCCAGCCCCTGTCCCACCACTCGTCCCTGGTGGAACAGGGCCACCTGGTCGGCCCATTGCCAGGCCAAGTCGACGTCGTGGGTGGTGAACACCAAGGTGGTGCCCTTGGCCCGCAGAGTTTCCAGCGCCGCCAACAGATGGGCGATGCCCATGGCATCCAGCCCGGCACTGGGTTCGTCCAGCAACAGAACGTCCGGGCGCATGGCCACGGCGCCAGCGATGGCGACGCGTTTCTTTTGTCCGAAGGACAGCATGTGGGTGGGACGGTCGGCCAGATGGGCGATGCGCAGGGAATCCAGGGCTTCCGTCACCCTTTGCCGGGCCTCGTCCTCGCCCAGGCCCAGATTCAGCGGGCCGAAGGACACGTCCTCGAACACGGTGACGGCGAACAATTGGTCGTCGGGTTCCTGCAACACCAGCCCCACCCGACGGCGCCAGGCGTTCAAATCGGCCCGGCCATGCCGCATCGCACGCCCATCCAGCAGGACTTGACCGGCCTGGGGCTTCAAGGTGCCGTTCAGATGCAGCAGCAAGGTGGTCTTGCCGGCGCCGTTGGGCCCCAGGATGGCCAGGCGTTGCCCCGTCTCCACCGTCAGGTCCAAGCCGTCCAGGGCGACGACGTCGCCGGAATAATGATGGCGCAGCCCCCGCGCTTCCAGGATCACAGCCATGACGCGCTTCCCGCCAACAGCCCCAGTCCGACGACGATGGCGGCCAGCCGCCCCGGTCGCGGCGCATGCCGGGTGCCCAAGGTCGGCAAGGCGCCGTCATAGCCGCGGGCCTGCAAGCCGGTTTCCAGGCGGCGGGCCTGGTCCAAGGCCCGCGGCATCAAGGCCGCCGCCAGCAGACCCAGCGAACGGATTCGCCGACGCCAGCCATCGCCACCCAGCCGCGCCATCTGGCTGGCATGCATGCGCCGAGCGGTGTCGAGAAGGATGAAGATGAAACGATAGGTCGTCAGCGCCATGTCGGCCAGTTCCCCCGGCAAACCCAGGCGCCGCAGCCCCTGCATCATCTCGGCCAAGGGCGTCGTCACCGTCAGCAGCAACAGCGCCGACACCGCGGCCAGGGAACGCAACACCAAGCCCGACGCCGCCCGGCCGCCATCGGCGGCCAGCGCGACGCCGTCCACCGACACCTGGATCAACAAAGTCACGGCCCCGGTCAGGATGAAGGCCATGGGCCCGGCCAACAAGCCCAGCCACGACCGCCACCCCACCCCCGAGACCAGGGCGGCGGCCGAAGCCGCCACCGCCACCAGCGCTGCCCCCGGCCATGGCGGCAACACCATGGCCAGGACCAGCAAGCCCAGAGCAAGCAGGCCCTTTTCCGCCAGCGGCACAGGACGCCAGCGGCTGACATGGGCCAACCGGTCGGATTCGATCACTGTTGACGCTCGCGACGGCCGTGCAGGCGGCCGACCACATAGCCGACGACGCCGGCCCCCAAGGCCGCCTGCAACGCGAACAGCATGCTGGCCACCTCGCCCGAGGGCGGTTCCCAAATGGACGAGAACCACGGCTGATAGCCGCTTTCCTCGATGGCGGTCTTGGCCTGGTCGTCGGCGCCGCCATATTCGCCCTCGATGCCCAGGATCATGGGGGCGGCGGCGATCAGCGCCGCCAGGCCGACCAGCAGCCAATTCATGCGCACGCTCATGCCCGCACCTCCAGCTTCATCTGGCGCCCGACCAGGGCATTCATCACCACCACGGTCACCAAGCCTTCGGCGATCGCCAAGGGAACCTGGGTCAGGGCGAAGATCGAGGCGAACTTGACGAAGGCGCCGCCGATGCCGCTGGCCGCGTCCGGGAAAGCCAAGGCCAGTTGCGCCGAAGTCACCAGATAGGTGCCCAAATCGCCCAAGGCCGCCCCCAGGAACACCGCCACCGCGAACGGGGCGCCCAGCTTGCCGGCCAGCTTCCACACGCCGAAGGCGATCCACGGACCGGCCACCGCCATGGAGAAGACGTTGGCCCCCAAGGTGGTCAGCCCGCCATGGGCCAGCAACAACGCCTGGAACAACAACACCATGGTGCCGATGACGGTGGTGGCCGCCGGCCCCACCGCCATGGCCCCCAGTCCGGTGCCGGTGGGGTGCGAGCACGAGCCGGTGACGCTGGGTATCTTCAAGGCCGACAACACGAAAGCAAAGGCGCCGGACGCCGCCAGGGTCAGCCGCAACTCGGGACGCTCGCGCAGGGTCTTGGTCAGGCGCCTGGCGCCGATGACGACGAACGGCGCCGAGACGGCGCTCCACGCCAGCGCATGGCCGACGGGAAGGAATCCTTCCATGATATGCATTTTTCCACCTTCAAACCGCGAAAGCGGGCGCACCTCCGGCTTCAGGCCGGATCACTTCCTGGGGTCACCCCGCCCCAAAAAGCGTGCGCACGCACGTGCGATGGCAGGTCTCCTGGCTTGCGGGTCATGGGTCGGGCCAACAGCCTTCCCGGCTTTTTCCGTGCGTCGGTGGAAACCTTGACGACGAGCCAGTGGCGATCTTGAAGCGGCCGAACCTATCCGCCTACAGTTGCGGGGGCAGCCCCGGCTTTCCTTCGCGAACGAACGGCACCGGGTTCCCTTTTCACCCCGGCGCACCGGGGAACCATCGCCGCGGACTATAATTTCGCCACATTGCCGAAGTCAATTGCCCGAAATGCCTGGATTGGGCACCCTGACGCGGTATTTTGTTTTTCATAGGGAAACGACGTGGCTCACACCATCGCCCTGGTCGACGACGACCGCAACATCCTGACCTCGGTGTCCATGGCGCTGGAGGCCGAAGGCTACAAGGTGCGCACCTATGCCGACGGGTCCGAAGCGCTGCGCGGCCTGACCGCCCAACCCGCCGACCTGGCGGTGCTGGACATCAAGATGCCGCGCATGGACGGCATGGAATTGCTGCAACGCCTGCGCAAGCAATCGGCCATCCCGGTGATCTTCCTGACCTCCAAGGACGACGAGATCGACGAATTGCTGGGCCTGCGCATGGGTGCCGACGACTACATCAAGAAGCCGTTCTCGCAGAAGCTGCTGATCGAACGCATCCGCGCCCTGCTGCGCCGCAGCGAGGCGGCGACCGAGGCCGATGCCACCGGCAACAACGCCGCCATCGTGCGCGGCCATCTGGTGCTGGACCCCGGCCGCCATATCTGCACCTGGAAGGCCAAGCAGGTGGATTTGACCGTCACCGAGTTCCTGATCCTGAAGGCCCTGGCCAGCCGCCCCGGCCACGTCAAGAACCGCGACCAGCTGATCGACGCGGCTTACGGCGAAAGCATCTATGTGGACGACCGCACCATCGACAGCCACATCAAGCGCCTGCGCAAGAAGTTCCGCGAAGTGGACGACGACTTCGCCCATATCGAAACCCTGTACGGCGTCGGCTATCGCTATCGTGACGAAGCGTAGACGCTGGAACCCGCTGTCGTCGCCGCTGACCCGGCGCATCTTGCTGGTCAACCTGGTGGCGCCGGTCATCCTGGCCGCCGGACTGCTGTTCCTGGACCGCTACAAGCAGGGGCTGGTGCGATCCGAACTGGCGGGGCTGACCACCCATGCCGAGATGCTGGCCGGCGCCGTCGGCGAAGGCGCGGTCAGCGAACAGGCCCTGGGATTCCTGGAAATCAACCAGGATTTGGCCCAGCACATGGTGCGCCGTCTGGCCCAGACCGCCCGCATCCGCGCCCGGCTGTTCGACGCCGTCGGCGGACTAGCCGCCGATTCGCGCTTCCTGCTGTCGGCCAAGGGCAACATCCGCATCGAGGATCTGGCGCCGCCCCCTTCCATGGGCATGCTGGCGCAACTGGAAGCCTGGTGGGACAAGGCCGCCACCTGGATGCCACTGGACGAGACCCTGCCGGTGCATCTGGAACCGCCCAGCCAAAAAGCCGAATACTTCCCCGAGGCGGTGGCCGCCCTGGCCGGCAAGGCACAAGGCGTGGTGCGCACCGACCCGGCCGGCGGCATCGTGCTGTCGGTGGCGGTGCCGGTGCAGCGCTACAAGCAGGTGGTCGGCGCCCTGATGGTCAGCCATGACGGCAGCCGCGTCGCCCGTGCCCTGTTCCAGGTACGCGTCGCCATCGCCCAGGTCTTCCTGGTGTCGCTGGCGGTCACCATCGCTTTGTCCTTGTACATGGCCGGCACCATCGCCCGGCCCATCCGCCGCCTGGCCCTGGCCGCCGAGCAGGTGCGCCACGGACGCGGACGCGGCCATCGCATCCCCGACTTGTCGGCCCGCGGCGACGAGATCGGCGAGTTGTCGGTGGCCTTGAAGGAAATGACCGAGGCGCTGTGGGCCCGCATGGACGCCATCGAACGCTTCGCCGCCGACGTGGCGCACGAGATCAAGAACCCGCTGACCAGCGTGCGTTCGGCGGTGGAAACAGCCACCCGCCTGACCGACCCGGAAAAGCAGAAGAAATTGCTGTCCATCATCCAGGACGACGTGGAACGCCTGAACCGGCTGATCAGCGACATTTCCGACGCGTCGCGCGTCGATGCCGAAATGAGCCGCGCCGATACCGGCCCCGTCCCCCTGGCCCGCCTGCTGGAAACCCTGGCCGAGGTCTATCGCAGCACCGCCGAACACCTGCACTTCCCGTTGACCCTGGCCCCGGACGACGAATTGGTGGTCAACGGCATCGAAGGCCGTCTGGTCCAGGTGCTGCGCAACCTGATCGGCAACGCCATCTCGTTCTCGCCCCCCGAAGGCACCATCCGGCTCGCCGCCGAACGCCACGGCAAGGCCATCCGCCTCACCGTCGAGGACGACGGCCCCGGCATCCCCGACGGCAAGCTGGACGCCATCTTCGACCGCTTCTATTCCGAACGCCCCGAAGGCGAGAAATTCGGCACCCATTCCGGTCTGGGGCTGTCCATCAGCAAACAGATCGTCGACGCCCATGGTGGCCGCATCTGGGCCGAGAACCGCGAAGGCGGCGGGGCCAGGTTCACGGTCGAGTTGCCGGCCGGATAGAACCAGACCTCACACCGCCAATTGGAAATTGGTGTTGTCCAAAGTCGAGGTGTCGACGCTGGACATGGTTCCGATCAGGGTGGAGTTGGCGGTGGTGGCAGCTTCCAGGGCGGTGGTGTGCCACAACTGGACATCCGTGCCGTTCTGGATGGCGACGACGCCATCGCCGGTGTTGCCGGCGCCGTAATTCACCGCCGTACCGGACATGGCGGTGGCGCTTTCCGCATAATCGGTCGCCGCCAGGGTTCCGCTGTTGCCCAAGCCGAACTCGGCGTCGGACAACACCACCACGTCGCCGTCGCCTTGGCTGAAATCGGCGATGGTGGTGTTGCTGTTGTCAACCAGGACGAAGTTGTCGGCCCCGGCGCCGCCGTTCAAGGAATCGTTGCCGGTGGTGGCGATCAGGGTGTCGGCACCGTCACCGCCATACAATTCGTCAGTGCCGCCGGCTCGCCCCTTCATGGTGATGTTGAGGCCGGTATAGGTGGGATTTTCCGCCACGTCGGCGACGGCCTGTATCTTCACCTTCTCGATGCCGGTGAAGTTGATGGCGCTGACGTCCATGGTGCTGTTCTCGGCCTGGGCGAAGAAGAACGCCGTGTCTTGGTCCGAGGCACTGAGGTCGCCGTCCAGCACGAAGCCGACGCCCGGCTTGCTGACGTCGTCGAAACGGACGATGTCGTCGCCGGCCCCGGTGGAAATGGTTTCCACCGAGGAAATGGAAACCCCCGTCAGGTCCAAAGTGCTGGAGGTATTGGCCAAGGCGATGCTGTCCGCCCCGGTGCCGCCGACGATGGATGTGAATTGCTGCGGGTCGGCACCGCCGCCCAGGACCACGGAATTACCACCCGCCGCCGACATTTGCAGCCGCTCGATCCCGGTCACCGCCCCCACCGACAGGTCGAAAGTGCCGGCGGCGGCCAGCGAAAGAATGTCCACTTGGTTGGTCGGGCCGGTGTCGGCGATGGAATCGCCGGCGACGAACTCGCCCACGCCCACGACATAGACGTTGGCCCCGTCGCCGCCATCCAAGGTGTCGGTGCCGGCGCTGGTGTTCAAGGTCGCGTCCAAGGTGACGGTGATCAACTGGGTGATCGGCGTGCTGCTGTTGGTGCCGTCGGTGACGTAGGCCGAGACCAGACGGTTGCCCGCCCCCATGGTGGTGGTGGCGTTGGAGAACTGCACCGAGCGCAGCACGCTTTGATAATCGGCAAGGCTGGCGCTGCCCGTCAGCGTCAAGGTGCCGGTCATGGCATCATAGCTGCCGCCGATGCCGCCATACGAGGTATAGGACAGCACGTCGCCGGGGCCGAAATTGGCGGCGATCATCACCACGGCACCGGTCAGGGTGGCGCTGTCGGAATCGCTGACCGTCAGGGTCGGAAACACCGACACGGCGCCGCCGCCTTCGGAGAAAGCGGAGGAGGTAACCAGATTGTTGCTGTAGACAGCGGTCAAATTCGCCGAAGTGTTCTGCAACACCACGTCGATGTCGCCGTCGCCATCCAGGTCGCCGGCACTGCCCCAGGTATAAAGATTGGTGGGCAGGCCCGAACCGGCGATGACGTCGGTGAAGGTGCCGCCTCCGTCGTTGCGCCACAGATGCAGGTTGTTATAGGCGGAAATCAGCACGTCGGTGTCGCCGTCACCGTCGAAATCGGCGGCGATGACGTTGTTGCGTTCCTCGATGGCGCTGTCCACCAAGTGACGGGTGAAATTGCCGGTGCCGTCGTTTTCGAACCAATAACCTTCGACGTAACGGTTGGCGGCGAACAGATCCAGGTCGCCGTCATTGTCCAGATCGACCAGGCCGCCCCCCAACATGGAACCAGCCTGGGCGGGCACGGATGTGCCGTGGTTGTCCAAGGTGGCGCCAACCGTCAAAACCCCGTTGACGTTCTCGACGATTACCGTGTCCCCGTTCCACACCCCCAAGACGACGTCGGTGTCGCCGTCGCCGTCGATGTCGCCGGTAGTGATCGAGGTGCCGATGGTGGCGACCGTCTGGTCCGGGGTGGTACCAAAGGTGCCGGTGCCGTTGCCCAGGAACACTTCCGTCGCGCTGTTGCGCAGGAAGACCACATCCTGGTGGCCGTCGCCGTTAACGTCAAAAATGGTCGACTGACCGGCATAGCTGCGGGGCACGCTGTCCGACAAGGTGAAATTGCCGGTGCCGTCGTTCAGGAAGACGTCAAGTTGGTCGCTGACAGTGTTCTTCACCACCAGATCCAGGGAGCCGTCGCCGTCAAGGTCACCCAACGAGAAGTAGCCGTTGTCGGAGGCAACCGTGCTGTAGCTGAACAGACTGGAACCGCCCGAGGCGACCCCTTGGTTCAACCCGACGACCACCCCGTTGGTTCCATTGGAAATGATGATATCCAACAGACCATCGCCATTCACGTCGGCCACTGCGTTGTAATTGTCGCCGCTGACGGTGGTGCTTTCCTCATACGTGAAGCTGATGCCGCCGGCTTGCAGCCCCAGATCGGGGGCGTCCTCGATGGTGGTGGTGGCGGTTCCCGCCACCGTGCCGCTATTGCCGTCGGAAATGGTGTAGCTGAAGGTGACGGTGCCGAAATAATCCTGCGGCAGGGTCAGGGTGTAGTTGCCGCCGCCGTTGTTGGTCACCGTGCCGATGCTGGGGGTGATGCTGGTGATGCTGAGGCTGTCGCCTTCCACATCGCTCGCATTGGCCAGCAATTGCGCCTGGGTGAAGGTATAGGGCACGTCCTCGGCCCCGGCGGCCAAGGTCACCGCGCTGGTGGTCGGTGCGTCGTTGACGGCGGTGACGCTGACGCCCACCTGGGTGGACGATCCCGCCAACGGCGAGTTGCCACCCGGACTGGACGCATTGTAAGCGACCGGCGTGTTGGCCAGACTGTCCGACCACGATCCGGCATAGCTGGAATCGACGCCATAGATATGGAAGGACGGCGCCGTTCCATTGAAATCAGCGGCAGGCAGAAAACGGATCAGCGTCGAGGCCGACAACATTCGTGCGCTTGAGGTGCTGACGCCGCCGATATCCTGCCAAGTGGTGCCGCCGTCGCTTGAATATTGCCAAGCGCCATCGGCGGTGATGGGATTGCTGATCACCGCGATGCCGGCAAAAGTATCCATGGTATCTGGATCGCTGAAACCGCTGCCGAACAAAGACGAGATCGTCTGACCGGCGGAAGACGCGTCTTCGGTGATGGCGGTCATGGTGACGGTGGGCGCCATGCTGGGGGAATCGTTGACCGAATTCACCGTGAAGGTGGCCGAGGTGTTTTGCGGCGACGTTCCATCGGTAATCGTATAGTTCAACGTGTCGGTGCCGTTGTAACCGGCATTGGGCGTGTAGGTGAAAGTGCCGTTACCATTGTTGACGACAGTGCCATTGATGGCGCTTACCCCGGTCACCGTCAGGGTGTCACCGTCAACGTCGGTGGTGCTGCCCAGCAATTGCGCCGTGGTGAAGGTCAGCGCCGTGTCCTCGGTGCCGTTGGGCAAGGTGATCGAGCCCAGCACCGGGGCGTCGTTGACCGCGTTGACGTCGGTCGCCAACTCGGTCATGGCGGTGGCGATGCCCGAAGCGCCGCCCGGCGAGGACGTGTCCACATAGACCGGGCTGCCGTTGGTGCTCCACCCGCCAGCATAGCTGGAATCCAGCCCGCGCACATAAAGCGACGGCGCCGTGCCATGGAAATCCGGCGCGGCATTGAACCGTATCTTGGTCGAGGCCGACAAGGCCAGGGCCGAGACGCCATCGTTGACCCCACCGATATCGACCCAGGTGGTGCCGCCATCGGCCGAATATTGCCAGGTCCCGTCGGCCGAGACGGTATTGTTCGTGACCACCGCGACGCCGGCCAAGGTGTCGCCGTCGCCGTCGCTGTATCCGGTGAAGAACAGGCTGTACACCGTCTCGCCGGGAAACGGGCCGTCCTCGTTGGGGGAACTCATGCCCACATAGGTGGACAGAAGCGGGGCATCGGCCACCGAGTTCACCGTGAAGGTGGCCGACACCCCCTGCGACACCGAGCCGTCCGAGATGGAATAATTCAGGTATTCGGTGCCGTGATACTCGGCGTCGGGGGTGTAGGTGAAGGTGCCGTTGCCGTTGTCGACCACGGTGCCGTGGACCGCGCTGATCCCGGTCACCGTCAAGGTGTCGCCGTCAACGTCGGTGGCGCCGCCAAGCAACTGCGTCAAGGTGAAGGTCAAATCGGTGTCTTCGCTGCCGGCGGACAGGGTGACCGAACCCAGGACCGGGGAATCGTTGACATTGGTGATGGGTTGCGTCGCGGTCAGGCTGGCGGTGTTGGTGCCGTCGCTGACCGAGTAGCTGATGGTGATGTCACCAAAGAAATCCGCAGCCGGCGTCAGGGTCAGGGTGCCGTCGCCATTGTCGACCAGCGTCCCCGCACTGGCGGTGATGCCCCCCACCAGGGTCAGCGTCGCCCCTTCCGGATCGCTGGCGGCGGCCAGCAAATCGGATTTCAGGATGGTGACCGCGCCGTCCTCGTTGGCGGCGGTCAGCGTCAGGCCGGCACTGGTCGGCGCCTGGTTGGTGACAGGCGGAGGGGTGGGGGCCGGAGGGGTGGGGGCCGGCGGAGGCGGAGCCGGTGGGGTCGGGGCTGGCGGCGACGGCGGAACCGGAGGCGGCGACGCCACCACAGGCGGCGCCGGTGCCGGAGGCGGGACGGGAAGCGGTGGAACCGAAAGAATGATGGGATCACCGGTGCCGACGGGATCGCCTGTGCCGACCGGGTCTCCGGTACCAGCCTCCGTGCCGCCGGCCTCGCCGGTTCCCGCGTCACCGCCGGCAGCAGCCTCGCCGCCCCCGCCAGGGGCAGCTCCGGCGTCACCGCCGCCCGTCGCCGCGTTGCCGGC
>JAIWOG010000239.1 GCA_020217035.1 Magnetospirillum sp.
ACCGGCTCGAGAAGGATCGGCGGGGCCGCGGACGGGGTCCGATCCCCAGGCGTCGCCCCATCCCCCTACGTCGGCCGGGCGGGGGCCGCTGGGCAGCGGGGAAGGGCTGACCGCCGGGGCGGTGGGAAGGGGCGTGCGCGGCACTTCGGTCCGGGCCGGACGCGGGGACGCGGCGGTGGGCGTTGGCGACGCCGTGTCGCCCCAGGCGTCGCCCCAACTGCCGACAT
Organism: Magnetospirillum sp.; assembly: GCA_020217035.1. Lineage (GTDB taxonomy): Bacteria > Pseudomonadota > Alphaproteobacteria > Rhodospirillales > Magnetospirillaceae > Magnetospirillum. The sequence continues at coordinate 228 of JAIWOG010000239.1, forward strand.
CCGAGGGCGAGGCGGCCCAGGCGGGGGTGCAGATCACAAGGCCGGCCAGAACCAGGGCGGGATGCGTCTTTTTCATGGTCACAGCATCCCTAGGCCGGTTGCGCCGAAGACCGGCGGCGAAATGGATTGGGTCGCGGGGCACGGGTCAACCCCCAGAACCCCAAGACCAGGGGGAGCGCCGCCAAGGCGTAAAGGCTGGTCAGGAACGCCGGGTTGGACGACGCCAGATTGGCCAGTCCCAAGGCGGCGGCCTGGGTCGCCACCATCAAGCCGATGGCGGTCAGGATGGTGACGGTTTGGCCGCGGCGGTCGAAAGAGGCGGTCAGCAGGGTGACCAGGGCGATCAAGGCATACCCCATGCAATAAAGCGGCGAGGTCAGGCGTTGGTGGAGCTCGACCTTGGCGCGGCGGTAATCGGATTCGCCCATTTCGGCGGGGTCGGCGGTGAACAGCTCCACCATCGAACGTTCACGGGCGTCGCGGAAACGAGGGCCGCTTTCACCTTGGGCGGTGTTAAGGTCGACGGTGTAGGAATCGAAATGCAGCACCGACAATTGGCCGGTGCCTTCCGGCAATTGCTGGCGGTTGCCGTTGACCATCAGGATGCGCGGTCCTTGATCGGTGAACACCATGGCCCCCTTTTCGGCCATCAGGGTGACCGGCTTGGCGGGGTTGCGGCGGTCGTGGACCAGAATGCCCAGAAGCTCGCCCTCGCTGGTGCGGGCGCGGATGTAGATGGTCAGGCCGTTGCCGAATTTGTTGAAGCTGCCTTCCTGCAACAAGATGTTCGAGATGTCGTTGCGGATGGTCCATTGCAATTCGCGGAAGTTCTGCACCGTCTTGGGAATGATCCACAAGGACAGGGCATAGGCGACGATGGTGGCGGCGGCGGCCAGGATCAGGGCGGGGCGGGCCAAGGCCCAGTTGGACAGGCCGGCGGACCGCAGCACCACCAATTCGCGGTCGGTGTTCAGCTTGTTGTAGGTGAACAAGATCACGGCGAACAGCGCGATGGGAATGATCACCACCAGGAAGGAGGGCATCAGCATGCCGGTCAGCAGCAGGAAGGTGCCCACCGAGATGCCCTGGGTGACGATCATCTCGATCAGGCGCAGGGACTGGGTCAGCCACAAGACACAGGCCAGCGCGGCGGAGACGAAGATCATCCCCACTGCGAGCTGACGCAGGATGTAGCGCGTAATTCCCATCATGGCGGCCGGATTATAGACAGCACCGGGGCGGCGACCAAAGGGAATCTGCCCGACGCGTTTCGGGGATCAGGGCACAACCTTTCCGGGGTTCATCAGGCCCAGGGGATCCAGCGCCTGCTTGACCCGGCGCATCAGGTCCAGTTCGACGTCCTGCTTGTACCTGGCCATCTCGGCGACCTTCAACTGGCCGATGCCGTGTTCCGCCGAGACCGAGCCGTCCATTTCGGCGACGATGTCGTGGACGATGTGGTTCATCTCGGCCCAGCGTTCCAGGAAAGCCGCCTTGTCGGCACCCGCCGGCTGCGTCAGGTTGAAATGGATGTTGCCGTCGCCCACATGGCCGAAGGGCACCACCCGCACGCCGGGCATGGCGGCTTCCACCGCGCGGGTGCAGCGTTCGATCATCTCGGGCACCCGGCTGACCGGCACCGCGACGTCGTGCTTGATGGACCCGCCTTCCTTCTTCTGGGCTTCCGGCACCCCTTCGCGGATGCGCCACAAAGCGGCCCGCTGCTCGCCCGACTGGGCCAGCACCGCATCTTGCGCCATCCCCTGTTCGAAGGTTTCGGCCAAGATGTCCTCAAGCGCCTGTTGCAGCCCGGCCAGTCGCGACGACGACAGTTCCAGCAGCAGGTACCAAGGATGCGGCTGTTCGAACGGGTCGCGCACGCCGGTCACGTGGGTCATGCCCAGTTCCAGTCCGATGCGGGCCACCAATTCGCAGGCGGTGACGGAATCGCCCGATTGCCGCCGGGCGACGGACAGCACCGCCAGCGCCGCCGCCGGGTCGGCCAGCGCGATCAGCGCGGTGGCCCGTTCGGCCGGCTTTGGGAACAACTTCAGGCAGGCGGCGGTGATGATGCCCAAGGTGCCTTCGGCGCCGATGAACAGGTGTTTCAGGTCATAGCCGGTGTTGTCCTTGCGCAACGACCGCAGGCCGTTCCACACCCGGCCGTCGGGCAGCACCACTTCCAAGCCCAGGGTCAGGTCGCGGGTGTTGCCGTAACGCAGCACCCCGACGCCGCCGGCATTGGTGGACAAGTTGCCGCCGATGCGGCACGAGCCCTCGGCCCCCAGGGACAGCGGGAACAGGCAGCCGGCCTGGTCAGCGGCTTGCTGGACGTTGGCCAGCACGCAGCCGGCTTCCACCGTCATGGTGAAGTTGGCGGTGTCGACGGCGCGGATGCGGTTCAGCCGTTCGGTGGAGATCACCACCGACCCCGTCCGGGGCACCCCGCCACCGCACAGGCCGGTGTTGCCGCCTTGCGGCACCACCGCCACCTTGGCGTCGGCGCAAGCTTTCATGGCGGCGGCCACCTGGTCGGTGTCGGCCGGGCGCAGCACGGCCAGGGTCTGGCCGCGATAAAGGCCGCGTTCCTCGACCACATAGGCTTCTTGATCGGCGGCCTCGGTCAGCACGTGGGATGCGCCCAGCAAGTCCGTCAGGGTGGCGATCAGGCTCATGGTCAGCTCCGGGGGCTGGCGGCGCGGCGCAGGCGGTCGTTGATGGCCGCCCCCAGACCGGTCTCGGGGATGGGGGCGACGGCGATGCCGGTGAAGCGGGAATCGTCCAGGCGGCGCAGGAAGGCGAAAAGGTTGGCCGCCGCTTCTTCCAGGTCGCCGGCGGGCGACAGGTTCAAGGTGGCGTCCATGGCGCCGAATCCCAGCAACGCTTCGCCAGCGGCGGCGGAGACGGCGTCCAGGCGCACCGGCAGGCCGGGGGCGTAATGGCTGGCCAGCATGCCGGGGCTTTTCGGCGCTTGCGGGTCTTGATGCGGGCAGGCCAAGGGTTCGCCCAGGGCCTGTTCCAACTGCTCGGCGGTGACGCCGCCGGGACGCAGCAAGGTCGGACGCGGAGTGGACAGGTCCAGCACGGTGGATTCCACCCCGACTCGGCAGGGGCCACCATCGACGATCAGGCCGACGCGGTCGCCCAGGCTTTCCGCCACGTGTTCCGCCAAGGTCGGGCTGACGGCACCCGACCGGTTGGCGCTGGGGGCGGCGACGGGGCGGCCGGCGGCGCGGATGACGGCGCGGGCGACGGGATGGTCGGGCATGCGGATGGCCAGGGTGTCCAGCCCGGCGCTGGCCAGCAACGACACCGGCGAATTATCGGCACGGGGCAGCACCAGGGTCAGCGGGCCGGGCCAGAACCGGGTCATCACCTGCCGGGCACGGTCGTCCAGGCGGACCAAAGCAGCGCAATCATCCAGGTCGGCGACATGGACGATCAGCGGGTTGAAGCTGGGGCGGCCCTTGGCGGCGTAGATGGCGGCCACCGCGCGGTCGTCGGTGGCGTCGGCCCCCAGGCCATAGACGGTTTCGGTGGGAAAGGCCACCAGTTGACCATGGCGCAGCATGTCGCCGGCCAAGGCGATGGCGTGATCGGTCGCCGGTTCGATGCGGGCATGGGTCTGCGACAGGCTCATGCCCGCACCATAGAACATTCGGGGCGGCGCCGAAAAGGGTCAGAACTTGTAGGAAAAGCCGATGGCCAACTCGTCCTGGTCCATGCGCAGCTTGGTGGTCTGGTTGGCGTTCATCGCCGGGTTGGAACCGCTGATGTCGTGCGAGAAGGCGTGGGCGTAGGATCCGGTCAGCGACCATCGCTCGTCGATGTGCCAGGTGCCGCCGAAGCCCACATGGGTGGTGGGTGTCGCCGGCGCCAGGATGTTGAACAACACTTCCTGGCCGTCGGTGAATTCGGTGGCATGGCTGACCCCGGCCCGCAGGGTCAGCGCCGGGTCGGCCTGCCATTGCACACCGATGCGGTAGATGTCCATGTTGTTCCAACCGAACCCGCCGCCGTCGTCGCCGCCCAAACGCAGCACACCGGCAGAGCGGGCGTGGGAATTGCTGAGCGAGGCGACGTCTTCATAGAAGATTCGCTGGTGTTCGATCATCACCGCCCAGTCCCGATGCGGCTTGATGGCGATGCCTTCGTTGATGAAGGACGGAATGTCGAAATCGCCTTGTTCGGCGAACAGGCCGGAATACTTCTCGAACTTGCTCATCCACATGCGTGACTGATAGGCCACGCCCAGGGACAGCCAGGGAACGGGATCCCAGGTGGCGCCCAGCTTGAAGCCGCCGCCATAGGACCAGTCGTAACCGTTGCCGGTCAGATGCGCCGAATCGGTGGACGAGCCGGAAAACATCTCGAGCCCGTAAGCCTTGAAGCGCTGCACCGCCAGCACCGGAGCGATTCCCAGGCTGACATTGTTGTCGAGCTTGTGCGCCAGGTTGAACGAGAAGAAGGCTTGCGCCAGATCGACGCCCAAGGGCGAGGTGCCGCTGCCGAAGCCGGGAACGAACACGTTGTCCTTATATTCGGTGTTCATGCCGCCATTGCCGAACATCAAGACGCCGACCGAGGTCTTGTCGTCGACCATGTAATTGGCGCCGCCGCAGACGATTTCGAAAAACTCGTTCTCGCTTTCATAGGTGCCGTTCTTCAGGCCGCCGGTGCCTTCGTTGGTGACGTCGCGGTGCGGCATGAACGAGGTGAAGCATAGACCTGCGACGTTGCCGACAGCGGTGCCCAAGGCGGGATTCTGGGCCGAGGCCAACGGCCCTTCGCCCATGGCCACGCCGGCGCCGGCCATGGCTTTGGAAGGGGCGCCGTAACCGTTGGAAAAGTAGCCGTTGGTGGCCCAGGCCGGCGTCGCCGCCGCCAGCGTCAGGCAAAGCACCAGGGTTCGCCCGGCATGTGCCGGAACGGTGTGTGTGGACATCGAGGAACCTCCCGTTTGCGCACGACCATCTTGCGGGTCGTCTTAATCAGAGCATGCTGATAGGCAAGCGAGATTTGAAGGCAGTATAATGTTACTTCCTGGGCGCAAGTATTATGTATTGCGCATATTTTGCACCGCAAAATATTGATTTCCAATACTTGCGAGTGGGCTGCCGCGACCCCTGCGGGTTGGTCAGGGCTTGGCGCGGGCCAGGAAATCGGGATTGCGGAACTTGGGCTTGCCGTATCCCAAGGCGGCGCCGTCCCAGGTCACCACCTCGCCGCCGGCCGCCAGTAATACCGCGTGGGCGGCCGCCGTGTCCCATTCGCTGGTCGGGCCGAAACGCGGGTAGTAATCGCCGCTGCCTTCGGCGATGCGGCAGAATTTCAGCGACGACCCGGCGTTTTCCACCTGGGCGCCCGGCAAGGTGTCCAGGAAGGCTTGCAGGCGGTCGGCGGCGCGATGCGAGCGCGAATCCAGCACCACCGCGCCGGTGGCCGGGGCCTTGCGGCAGGCGATGGGGGTGCGGCCATGGCTGTCCTGGCGCCAGGCTTGGCCGCCGGCGCCGGCCCACAGGATATCCAGCGCCGGGGCGTAGACCACCCCCAGCACCGGCACACCGCCCTGGATCAGGCCGATGTTGACGGTGAACTCGCCGTTTTTCTTGACGAATTCCTTGGTGCCGTCCAGCGGGTCGACCAGCCAGAAATCGGCGCCGACATCGGGAATACGCCCGGCGGCGGCTTCTTCCTCGGCGACAATGGGAATGTCGGGGGTCAGGTGACGCAGCACCGGCAGGATCACCGCCTCGGCCTGGCCGTCGGCGGCGGTCACCGGATCGTTCTCGCCCTTGAACTTCACCGCGAAGTCCTGGGCGTAGATGTCCATGATGACGCGGCCGGCGTCGCGGGCGGCATGTTCAAGGGGAAGCAGCAAGTCGAGCACGGGGCGATCCAATCCAAGGCAACAGGCGCAAGCTAGTGGGCGGGCGCCTTGATTTCAACCGCCTCGAAGCGCTGCGCCCGGAAGCTGGGCGACCAATAATCGGCGGCCATGCCGGCCTTCAGCTTCAGATGGGCCAGGAACTGGCGCTTGTCCGGCAGTTGTTCCCAGACGCTGGGCAGGAACAAGGCGCGTTTGCCCGCGTCCTCGATGATCAATCCGTCGATTCCGGGACGCAATTGCGCCAGCAAGTCGTCCTGGTCGGCGATGGTCATGGCGGTGGGGGGCGTCAGCACCGACACCGACAGCGTCACCTCCGGCCATTCGGCGGCGGTGACGGGGGGGAAGCGCGGGTCGCGGCTGGCGGCTTTCACCGCGTTGTCGCAGACGTCCTCGGCCAGTGGCCGCCACGCCTGGGGTGAACCGATGCAGCCACGCAACTGGCCGTTCTTCTTCAGGGTGACGAAACAGGCGCCAGGCTGGCGCAGCGGCGCCGGCATGTCGGGGCCGGCATGGGCATCCACCGGCCGCCCATGGTCCAGATGGGTCTGGATGGCGGCCCGCGCCAGTTCCAGCAACAGTGGGCCGACGGGGCGAATGTCGGCGGCTTCGGGCTCGTACAACGCCCAGGCGCCGTATCCTACGACCTTGTCCTTGGGGCCCTTGGTGTCGCCGGAATTGCGCAAATCCAAGGTGGCGATGGTCATGCCGCGCCGCTTGGCCGCCAGCAGCAAGCCGCCCATGGGCATCCGCCCGCAGGCTTGGTCGCGCGACAGCGCGGCGGGGTCCAGGTTTTCGATGGCGATCCGGGTGCGGTCGTCCAAGTCGCGGCAGGCGGCGTAATCCAGGTAATGGGACAAGTCGGAGGACACCACCACCAGGGTTTCCGGCCCGCCCCACAGGGCGTCCAGCAGCGCCGCCACTTGTTCGGGTGCGCAATCGCCCACCACCACCGGGATCAGCGAAAAATCTCCCAGGGTCTTTTGCAAGAAGGGCAGGTGCACTTCCAGGGAATGTTCCTGGGCGTGGGCCTGTTCCAGTGTGCCGACCATGGGAACCTTGCCGACCACTTGGGCGATGGCGGCGCGGTCCAGCGGCACGTCGCCCAGCGGCGAGGCCCATGCATCGGCTTCGCTGACCGCCATGCCACGGAAGGCGACGCGGTGCGACGGTCCCAGCAGCACCACGCGAGTGATGGCGCCCCGCGGCCCCCGCAGCAAGTCATAGGCGCTGGCAGCCACCGCGCCGGAATAGACCCAGCCGGCATGGGGCGCGATGATCGCCTTGGGCACCCCCAGTTCGGGGTGCGGCTTGGCATCGGCCCAGCATTGGTCCAGTTGACGCATGGCTTGGGCGGCGTCTTGCGGATAGAACATGCCGGCGACGGCACTTGGGCGTATGATGGTCATGGCGGCGCCCCATTGCGGTTGCGGGGGCCATGATAGCACGGGTTCGGCCATGAACGCAGACTTGCAGGGCTCGCATTTTCCTGCCCGCCATTGGCATGCGCTGGTGGATGGCCGCATCCAGTGCGACGTCTGCCCGCGTTATTGCAAGCTGAATGACGGCCAGCGCGGCCTGTGCTTCGTCCGGGGGCGGGACGGCGACCACTTGGTGTTGACCACCTACGGACGGTCGTCGGGGTTCTGCGTCGATCCCATCGAAAAGAAGCCGTTGAACCATTTCCTGCCCGGCACCCCGGTTTTCTCGTTCGGCACGGCGGGTTGCAACCTGACCTGCAAGTTCTGCCAGAACTGGGACATCTCGAAAGCCCGCGAAATCGACCGGCTGAACGACTTCGCCAGCCCGGATCAGATCGCCCGGGCGGCGGCGCAACTGAAATGCCGGTCGGTGGCCTATACCTACAACGATCCGGTCGTCTTCATGGAATACGCCATCGACACGGCCATCGCCTGCCGCAGGTTGGGGCTCAAGAACGTGGCGGTGACGGCGGGCTACATGGCGCCGGCCGCGCGCGCCGAGTTCTATGCCCACATGGACGCCGCCAATGTCGACCTGAAGGCGTTTTCCGAGGATTTCTACCACCAGCTTTGTGGGGGGCATCTGGCCGACGTGCTGGATACCCTGGTCTATCTGAAACATGAAACCCAGGTGTGGTTCGAGATCACCACGTTGCTGATCCCCGGCCAAAACGATTCCGATTCCGAAGTGGCGGAAATGTCGGCTTGGATCTTCCGCGAGCTTGGCCCCGACGTGCCGCTGCACTTCACCGCCTTCCATCCCGACTGGAAGATGCGTGATCTCGCCAACACTCCGGCCGCCACCCTGACGCGGGCCCGCCGGATCGCCATGGAGGCGGGTTTGGCCTATGTCTACACCGGCAACGTCCACGACCAAAGCGGGGGCGGCACCTATTGCCGGGGCTGCGGGACCCTTCTGATCGGCCGCGATTGGCATCAGTTGACCGCCTGGAGGCTGGACGAAAAAGGCGCCTGCCAAGATTGCGGCACGCCGCTTCCCGGAGTGTTCGAAGCCGCTCCCGGCGATTGGGGGCGCAAGCGTTTGCCCGTGCGCCTGCGGCGGTGATGTGCTAAACCGGCTGCGCTTACAGCCGAGTCCACAGGATTTTCATGGTCAAGCGTCTTCTGCCTTGGATTGTGAAGGGCGGTGTTTCCGTCGGATTGATCGCCTGGGTGCTGTCCAAGGTGGACCTGCCCAGCGCCTGGGAACAGGCCAAGGCCATGGATATCGGCATGGTGGTGCTGGCCTTGGTGTTGATGCTGGCTCAAATCGGCCTGGGCGCGGTGCGCTGGGGGCTGGTGCTGCGGGCGTTGGACGCCTGCTTCCGGTGGTCGTCGACGGCGGCGGTCTATTATATCGGGGTGTTCTTTTCCATCGTCTTGCCCGGCGCGGTGGGTGGCGACGCGGTGCGCATGTGGTTTTCCCGCCGTGCCGGCCTGTCCTTGTCCACCGCCGTCAATTCGGTGGCGCTGGAACGGGCCATGACGGTGTTCGCCCTGGTATTGCTGGTCTGCCTGACCCAGCCCATCCTGATGACCCGCATTCCCGACTTGCCCGGTGTCTGGGTGTTCCCCATGCTGCTGGCCATCTGCGTCATCGGCATCCTGGCGCTGGCGTCCTTGGACAAGCTGCCGGCATCCCTGCACCGTTGGAAATTGGTGCGAGGATTGGTGCAGTTGGCCGGCGACACCCGCAAGCTGTTCTTTCATCCGGCCTGGAGTTTGGGGACCCTGGTGGTGGCCTTGGTCGGGCACGCCAACCTGTCCTTGGCGGTCTACGTCCTGGCCATCGGGTTGAATCTGGATGTCCATGTGCTGGACACCCTGGTGCTGGTGCCGCCGGTCATCCTGGTGATGACGTTGCCCATTTCCATCGCCGGCTGGGGGGTGCGGGAAACCGCCATGGTCACCGCCTTCGGTTTCGTCGGCGTGGCGGATCATTCGGCCATCGTGCTGTCCATCATCTTCGGCATCGTCACCATGGTGACGGCGCTGCCCGGCGGCTTGGTGTTCCTGATGGCCGGCGGCAAGAAGATGGAGGACGAGGAGCTGGCCGAGGAAAAGGCGGCCGGCGACCAGCCCCACGGCGTGCACACCCCGCCTTCGCCCTTGCCGTAACGCGCCAGGGCGCTACATTGGAAGAAAGGCTTTTCCGCAAAGGACCTCTCTTCCATGAAAATCAGCTTCGCCAAGCCGCAATTGCCCGACCAGGGCGCCGTGATCGTCGGCGTCTTGGAAAACAAGGTGTTCAGCCCCACCGCCCAGGCCCTGGATGACCTGGCCGGGGGCGGGATCGCACGGGCAGTGGACGCCTCCAAGTTCACCGGCAAGAAGGACCAGACCCTGACCATCCTGGCGCCCGTCGGGACCAAGGTGTCGCGTGTCGTGTTGGTGGGCCTGGGCAA
>JAIWOG010000240.1 GCA_020217035.1 Magnetospirillum sp.
GGCCGAGGGTATCGACGCGCAAGCGGCGCAAGCTTTTGGCGGAAATGGTTTGGCGCAGGTTCTGACCGCCGGCGACAGCCAGGTTGCCGTCGCCGTCGACGCGGTCCCCGGCCTGAAGATCGCGGAAGCTGATTTCGCCGCCAATGTCGCCTTCGGCGCGTTGCTGCGGTCCTATCGTTTCGACAAGTACTTCACCAAGGAAAAGAAGGAAGACAAGCCGTCGGTGAAGAAGCTGGCGGTGCTGACCGCTGCCCCCGGCGCCAAGGCCGCTTTCGCGCCTCTGGAAGCCGTCGCCCAGGGCGTGTTCCTGACCCGCGACGTGGTCTCCGAACCGGCCAACGTCATCTATCCGGAAAGCCTGGCGGCCGAGTGCAAGAAGCTGGCCGATCTGGGTGTCGAGGTGGAAATCCTGGGCGAGAAGCAGATGAAGAAGCTGGGCATGGGCTCGCTTCTCGGCGTCGGCCAGGGTTCGGACCGGGAAAGCCAGTTGGTGGTCATGCGCTGGAACGGCGCCAAGGACAAGGATAGCCAGCCGGTGGCCTTCATCGGCAAGGGCGTGTGCTTCGACACCGGCGGCATCTCCATCAAGCCGGCCGCCGGCATGGAAGACATGAAGTGGGACATGGCCGGCGCCGGCGCGGTGATCGGCGCCATCAAGGCCCTGGCCGGCCGCAAGGCCCGCGCCAATGTCATCGGTGTCGTCGGGTTGGTGGAAAACATGCCGTCGGGCAATGCCCAGCGCCCCGGCGACGTGGTGACCTCCATGTCGGGTCAGACCATCGAGGTGATCAACACCGACGCCGAGGGCCGTCTGGTGCTGGCCGACGCCCTTTGGTACACCAAGGAAACCTACAAGCCGAAGATCATGGTCGACCTGGCCACCCTGACCGGCGCCATCATCATCTCGCTGGGCGGCGAGCATGCCGGGCTGTTTTCCAACGACGACAAGTTGGCCGACAAGCTGACCCAGGCCGGCAAGGCGGTGGGCGAAAGCCTGTGGCGCCTGCCCATGGGCGAAGCCTATGACAAGCAGCTGAAGTCGGACATCGCCGACATGAAGAATGTCGGCGGCCGCGAAGGTGGTTCCATCACCGCCGCCCAGTTCCTGAAGCGCTTCGTCGGCGACGTGGCCTGGGCCCATCTGGACATCGCCGGCACGGCGTGGTCGAAGAAGGACTCCGCCACCTGCGCCAAGGGCGCCACCGCCTTCGGCGTGCGTCTGCTCGACCGTCTGGTGGCCGACCATTACGAGGATTGAGTTCAGCCCGCTTTGCGATTTGGCGGCCACCCAGGTGGTGGCCGCCAAATCGTCGCGCCTGCTGGCCGCCCACCTGCCCGTCAGGGTGGAACTGGCCAAGGCGACGCCCCGGCAACAAGGCGCGGAACTGGCGGTGCTGCTGCGCGGTTGTCCGTCACCCGTCTGGGTCGATCTGAAGCTGACGCCGCCGCAGGCGGCGGATCTGGCCTTTGGCCTGACGTTGCGCGATTACCGGGCGCCACGAATCCGTCTACGTCCCGATGACGACGCCCCCTTGTCCTTGCCGGACAAGGTGGTGATCCGCTGTGCCGATCCAGCGGCGGCGCAGGCCGAATGGGAAAGGCGCCGCGCCGTTGCCCAAGGGGTGTTCCTGGCCCGCGACCTGATCACCCAACCGGGCAATTTGTTGGGGCCGGCGGAACTGGCCGAACAAGCCCAAGCGCTGACGGCGCTGGGCGTCACCGTCGAAGTGCTGAACCCGTCCGAACACCGCCTGAATCTGCTGGCGGCGGTGGGCCAAGCCAGCACCCGGCCGCCCTGTCTGGCGGTGCTGCGCTGGCAAGGTGGGGCGGCGGAGGAAAAGCCGTTGGTGCTGGTGGGCAAGGGCATCACCTTCGACACCGGCGGCATTTCCATCAAGCCGGCCGAACACATGGAAGAAATGAAGGGCGACATGGGGGGCGCGGCGGCGGTGCTGGGCGCCTTGAAATCCGTCGCCTTGCGCGGCGCCAAGACCAACGTCGCCGGCGTCTTGGCCATCGCCGAGAACATGCCGGGTTCGGGCGCCCTGCGCCCCGGCGACGTCATCCGTTCCTACAAGGGTCTGAATGTGGAGGTGGTGGACACCGACGCCGAGGGGCGGCTGGTGCTGGCCGACGCCCTGGCTTGGGCCTGCGACAACCTGAATCCGCGTGCCCTGGTGGACGCCGCCACCCTGACCGGGGCGGTGGTGCGCACCTTGGGGCGTCATCACGCCGGGCTTTACAGCAACCGCGATGCCCTGGCCGCTAAACTGCTGAAACTGGGCCAAGCCGAGGGCGAGCCTTTGTGGCGCTTGCCGCTGGCGCAATCCTGTGACGACGATTTCCGTTCCGACATCGCCGACTGGAAGAATTGCGGCTGGGGCAAAGTGCCCGACAATGACGACGCCGCCCGCTTCCTTGAACATTTCGTCGACGCCCGCGTGCCGTGGGCCCATCTGGACATTGCCGGCGTCTCGGAAAGCGACGACGACCATGCCTTGGGGCCCAAAGGCGCCGTCGGGTTCGGTGTGCGCTTGTTCGATTCCCTGGCCGGGGGGTAAGGTATGGCCATGACCCAGATCGGCTTCTATCACCTGCTGCGCATGCCCTTGGACCAGGCGCTCCCCAAATTGCTGGAAAAGGCGGTGCAGGCGGGAATGCGCGTGGTGGTGCGCGCCGGGTCCGAGGAACGGGTCGAGCACCTGAATTCCCTGCTGTGGACCTATGCCGAGGATTCGTGGCTGCCCCACGGTTCGGCCCGTGACGGCGAGGCCCAGGCACAGCCCATCTGGCTGACCGCCACCGAGGAAAACCCCAATCAGGCCACCGTGTTGGTCTTGTGCGACGGCGCGTCCCCCGCCAGCCTGGAGGGCTGGGATCGTTGCCTGGACCTGTTCGACGGCAACGACGAAACCGCCGTGCTGGCTGCCCGCGAGCGTTGGAAAGCCTGGAAGGCCGACGGCCACCAACTGGTCTATTACCAGCAGACCGAACGCGGCGGCTGGGAAGAAAAATCAAGGACTTAATATTCGTGTGCTTGTTCCATGTGCCGCAGCCTGGTTAATCGGAACCGCTAGGCGGTGCTGGCTTGTGTTCGTTTCGGCAGGGTCACCGTCACCAGCAGTCCGCCGCTGGTCGAATCGCCCAGCGTGATCTGGCCGTGATGGGCCAGGACGACGTCCTGGGCGATGGTCAATCCCAGGCCGGTGCCCCCGGTCTGGCGGTTGCGCGAGGTTTCCAGGCGGGCGAAGGGGCGGAACGCCTCGTCACGCTGGTCGGCGGGTATGCCCGGTCCGTCATCGGCCACGGTGACCGACAGCCCCGTGTCGGTTTCACAGAGCGACACCTGGACGAGGTTGGCGAATTTGCATCCATTGTCGATCAAATTGGCGAAGGCCCGGCGCATGGCCACCGGCTTGCCGTGGAACGGCGCATGGTCCGGCCCGTCATAGCTGACCGCCGAGCCGGAATCGGCGGCGGTGTCGCACAAGCTGATCAGCATGGCGGCCAGGTCGATGGCGTTGCGTGGTTCGTCCTTCAACGTGTTGCTGGCAAAGGTCAGCGTCGCGCTGACCATTTCTTCCATGTCGTTGATGTCCGACAGGACTTGGCGGCGTTGGTCGGGGTCGGGGACGAATTCGGCGAACAGGCGCAGGCGGGTCAGCGGCGTGCGCAAGTCGTGGCTGATGGCGGCGATCATCTGCAAGCGGTCGTCGACGAAGCGTTTCAGCCGCAGCTGCATGGCGTTGAAGGAATTGCCGATGGCCCGCAATTCGGGGGTGCTGAACTCGCCGACGAGGCTGAGTTCGCGGTCGCGGCCCAGCTTTTCGGCCGCTGCCGCCAGGTCGTCCAGCGGCCGGACGACGCCGCGGGCCACCCAGATGGAAAACAAGGCGATGGCGACGACCGCGCAAAGCGGCAGCAGCACGTTGCGGATCATGCGCATGTCTTCGTTGCCGTCGCTTCGGGGGGTGACGACCAGCCATTCCTGCGGGGCGACGCGAATGCCGATGCGCAGGTCGCTGCTGAGCAGGTTTTTGCGTCGTTCATCGAACGCGTCGCGCATCACCATGGGCAATTCCGGCAAGATGATGACCAGCGAGCGCACCGAACGTTCGGGGTCGTCCAATTCGTTGGCCATCAGCACCACGTCTTCAGGCGGGAGTTCCAGGCGGGACGCGATCCGCAGGCGCAGTTCGCCGAACGCTCCCATGCGCTTGCTGTCGTCTTGGAACAACCGGGCCAGGCGGCCGCGCTGCAAGGTGGTGTCGAAATCCAACGGCCCGGATTGGATCGCCACGTCCAGCCATCGCCGCGCCGGCAAGTCCTGCAGCCGGGTCTGCCGCTCGGCGCTCGGCACGGCGGCGGCACGGTCACGAATTTCGCGCAGGCTGTCGACCAGCCAGTCTTGCTGGAAAAACATGATCTCGGGCGGGCGGATCACCAGCGGCATCGCCACGTCGGCGGCCTTCAGCGACACCAGGCTGAAGACAATGACCACGGCGATGCGCGGTGCCAGCCCAAGCCGAGACCACAGTGGGAACCTCACGCTTGCGCCCTGGCGTTGAACATCTCGGCCCCTGGGTCCTGGCGCAAGGTGACGCTGGCGGAGAAAAAATAACCTTCGTTGCGGATGGTCTTGATGAAGGCGGGGTCCTGCGGCGTCGCCTCGATCTTGCGGCGCAGACGACTGATCTGCACGTCGATGCTGCGGTCGAACGGCTGCTGGCTGACGCGGCCATGGGTCATGTCCATCAGCTGGTCACGGGTCAGCACGCGCTGGGGGTATTCCAGGAAGGCCAGCAACAGGTCGAACTCGCCGCTGGTCAAGTCGGTGAGCGCCCCGGCCGGAGAGGTCAGGGTGCGCCGGCTGGCGTTCAACTGCCAGCCGCTGAACTCGTAGACGGCCGCCGCCGGGCGCTCGGCGTTGATGCTGGCGGCGCCGAGCCGGCGGGTCACGGCGCGGATGCGGGCCAGCAACTCGCGCGGATTGAACGGCTTGACCACATAATCGTCGGCGCCGATCTCAAGGCCGATGATGCGGTCGGTTTCGCCGCTCATGGCGGTCAGCAAGATGATGGGGACCGTGCTTTGGGCCCGCATGCGGCGACACAGCGACAGGCCGTCCTCGCCCGGCATCATGATATCCAACACGATGACGTCGATACGGGCGGTTTCGCAGATGGCGAACATCTCGCCACCATTGCCGGCCTGGCTGACCCGCAAGCCGTGGTCGGTCAGGAACCTGGCCAGCATGGTGCGGATCCGTAAGTCGTCGTCAACGATGAGGACGTGAATATTAGTCCGGCTCAAGCCTGTCTCCATCCTAGCGCCGTCACTATATCAGCCGAGGCCCCCCCCGCCATGGCGCAGCAACAAACTGAAACACATCGACACGTCGCGGACACGCGATCCGTCGCCCCGGTGGTTATGATGCTGACCTGTCCCTGCTGTCCGTTTCAACAAGACGAGTGCTCCCCGATGAAGATGACCATCTCTTACGCTGCTCTTGCTTCCGCCTGCTGGGGTGTCGCCATGACACTGGTTGTGGTGGCGCCGACAATGGCCCAGGCGCAGTCCGCGGCGGGTCAGATGGCTTCGTCGCGTTATTCTCCGGTCCAGCAAGCTCCCACCGCCCCGGTGGGGCCGCCTTCCGCCGAAACCGGGCTGAAGGACTGGAAGATCCGGCTGGGGGCGGGCGTCGCTTACCAACCGGAATACGAAGGCAGCGACGAATACAAGGTGGCGCCATTGCCCATGCTGATGGTCTCGTACCGCGACCTGGTGTTCCTGCGCGGCCCGATGCTGGGGGCCAATGCGTTCACCTGGACGGGCGCGGGGCCGAACGACAAGCTGCAAGTCGGTCCGCTGGTCCGCTATCAGTTCGGTCGTGACGAGGATGACAGCGACGATCTGCGCGGCATGGGGGACGTGGATGGCACGGTGGAACTGGGTGGCTTCGTCACCTACAGCACCGGGCCGTGGTCGGCCGGCCTGACCGTGTTCCACGATGTCGGCAACGCTCATGATGGCATGACGGCCAAACTGAGCGCGGGCAATCGCATGCCGCTGGCGCCCAAGTTGATGTTGCGCAGCGAAATCTCGACCACTTGGGCGGATGACAATTACAACGAAGCCTTCTTCGGAATCAGTGCCCAGCAAGCGGCCCGCAGCGGCTTGGCCCGTTATCAGGCGCAAGGCGGATTCAAGGATGCCGGCATCACCTTCGACCTTGATTACAGCCTGACCGACCATTGGGGCGTGACCGGGCGCCTGGGCTATAAACGCCTGCTGGGCGACGCCGCCGACAGCCCGCTGGTGGCGGATCGGGGGGCCGCAGACCAACTGAGCACCGGCATGTTCTTCAGCTACAAGTTCTAAGGCGGGGATTGCCCGTCGTCGAGGATTTCGCGCAGGCTGACGGACAGGGCAGCGCGGCTGTCCTGGCGGGCCTTTTCCACCAGCGCCTGGGCGCGGACGTTCCAGGCGATGTCGCCGGGGAGGGGCTCGACCGCCAGTTCCATGTCCAACGCGGCGACCAAATCGGCCAGGGTCACGGTCTCCAGGTCGCGGGCCAGCACGACGCGGCGGCGGATGGTGGGCGCGGTGAAGCCGGTGGCGTGCAGCCGCGCCAGCAGGCGGAACAACTCCCGCTCGTCGGCGGATGTGCGGGCCAGCAATTGCCGGCGGGTGGCGCCACCCTGGCCGGCGCGGGCGAATTCGCGCAATAGGGACAGGATTTCCAAGGCCAGGGTCAGACGGCGGCCGGGCCGTGACGGTCCGTGCCCCAGATGATGGCCGGACCGCCATTCGGGCAGGGCGGCGGTGATCTCGGCGCCGATCAGGATGGCCAGCCAGGACAGCCAGGTCCAGGTCAGGAACACCGGCAGCACCGCCACCGCCCCGTACAGGCTGGCATAGGTTCGCGACGAGGTGATGTAAAGCCCGAAGCCCCAGCGTAGGACGGCGAAGATCAGCGCGGCGACGGCAGCCCCCAGGATGGCGTCGCGGATCGCCACCCGACGGTTGGGAATGGCCGAGAACATCACCGCAAAGGCGGCCCAGGTCAGCAGGGTCGGCACCGGCAGGGCCAGGAACGGAGTCGCCGCCTTGGCCACGGACCAGCGCGACAGGGCGGTGACGTATCCTTGCAACGACAGCGCCGCCCCCATCAGCAACGGCCCCAGGGTCAAGGCCGTCCAGTAGACCAGCAGCTTGGACAGCGCCGACCGCGCCTTGGCGACGCGGAAGATGGCGTTCATGGTGCCTTCGATGGTCACCAGCAACATGATGGCGGTGACCACCAGGGACAGGATGCCGATGGCCGACAGCCGGCCGGCATTGTCGATGAAGCGGTGGATCTGCAACTGCACCACGTCGCCCATGGATGGCGCGAAGGTGCGGAACGACCACGCCACCAGATCCTGTCGCACGGTGTCGAAGGCGGGGAAGGCCGCCAGCATGGCCAGCGCGATGGCCAACAGCGGCACCAGCGACAACAGCGAAGTGAAGGCCAGCGATCCGGCCATGCGGGTGACGCCGTCCTCGCGCCCGCGGCGGGCTGCGAAACGCAGGAATTCGGCGATCTGGCGTGTTCTCAGCCGTGCCGGCATGGCTGTGCTTCCCCTTTTGCGCCGCCCCACGTTTCGTGTAGGATGCCCGCCGCCTTCGCAGGCCACAAGACAACATTGCGTAAAGAGAGGACCAGTATGACCGCTCCGACTCCGTTGATGGCCGGCAAGAAGGGTTTGATCATGGGCGTCGCCAATGATCGCTCGATCGCCTGGGGGATCGCCAAGACTTGCCGCGCCCATGGGGCCGAACTGGCCTTCACCTATCTGGGCGAAGCCTTGGAAAAGCGCGTGCGCCCGCTGGCGGAAAGCGTGGGCTCGGACATCGTCCTGCCTTGCGACGTGGGCGACGAAGCCTCGATCGACGCGGTGTTCGAAGCGTTGAAGGGTAAGTGGGGCAAGCTGGACTTCCTTGTCCACGCCATCGGCTATTCCGACAAGGAGCAGCTGCGCGGCCGTTATGCCGACACGACGCTGGAGAATTTCCAGAACACCATGCACATCTCGGTGTTCTCGTTCACCTCGGTGGCCCGTCGCGCCGCCGACATGATGCCTGACGGTGGCTCGCTGTTGACGCTGACCTATTACGGCGCCGAGCGGGTGATGCCCCATTACAACGTCATGGGCGTGGCCAAGGCGGCGCTGGAAGCCAGCGTGCGCTACTTGGCCGTCGACCTGGGCAAGCAGGGCATCCGCGTCAACTCGATGTCGGCGGGTCCCATGAAGACCCTGGCTGCTTCCGGCATCGGCGATTTCCGCTATATCCTGAAATGGAACGAGTACAACAGCCCGCTGAAGCGCAACACCACCTTGGATGACGTGGGCGGGGCCGGCCTGTACCTGCTGTCCGACCTGTCGTCGGGGGTCACCGGCGAATGCCACCACGTGGACAGCGGTTATCACGTGGTCGGCATGAAGGCGGTGGACGCCCCCGACATCACCGTGTCCAAGGACTGATCGATGTCGGGAAACGGTTTCGGCCACACCTTCCGCTTCACCACCTTCGGCGAATCGCACGGCCCCGCCATCGGCTGCGTCATCGACGGGGTGCCGCCGCTGCTGAAGCTGTCGGAAGCCGACATCCAGCCGTGGCTGGATCAGCGGAAGCCCGGCCAGAACCGTTTCACCACCCAACGTCAGGAAGCCGATCAGGTGCGAATCCTGTCCGGCGTGTTCGACGGCGTGACCACCGGCACCTCCATTGGCCTGCTGATCGAGAACACCGACCAGCGGTCCAAGGATTACGGCGACATCAAGGATACGTTCCGTCCCGGTCACGCCGATTGGGTCTACGAACAGAAATACGGTATCCGCGATTATCGCGGCGGCGGACGGTCCAGTGCGCGGGAAACCGCCATGCGGGTGGCCGCCGGGGCGGTGGCCCGCGTGGTGCTGGACGCCCTGGCCCCGGGAATCGTCATCCGCGGCGCCCTGGTGCAGATGGGGCCCAACGCCATCGATCCCGGCCGCTGGGACTGGGACCAGCGTCAGGCCAACCCGTTCTGGTGCCCTGACGCCGAAACCGTGCCGGAATGGGAAAAGTTCCTGGACGGCGTGCGCAAGGCGGGGTCTTCCACCGGCGGCGTGGTCGAGGTGGTGGCTTCCGGCGTGCCGGTGGGCCTGGGGGCGCCGGTCTACGACAAGCTGGACGCCGACTTGGCCAAGGCGATGATGAGCATCAACGCCGTCAAGGGTGTGGAGATCGGCGCCGGTTTCCTGGCCGCTTCGCTGTCGGGCGAGGACAACGCCGACGAAATGCGCATGGGACCCGACGGCCGGGTGCAGTTCCTGTCCAACAATGCCGGCGGCATCCTGGGCGGCATTTCCACCGGCCAGGACATCGTGCTGCGCATGGCGATCAAGCCCACCAGTTCGATCCTGATTCCCAAGAAAAGCGTTGATCGCGGCGGCCACGAGATCGAGGTGATCACCAAGGGCCGGCATGACCCCTGCGTCGCCATCCGTGCCGTTCCGGTTGCGGAAGCGATGATGGCTGTCACCCTGGCCGATCATCTGCTGCGTCATCGGGCGCAATGCGGTTGACCTGACCCAAGGCAGGGGTGATGATCAACCATTGATGGATCATCGTACCGGATTGTCGTGGCAGAAGATCAGGCCGCCGCAGTGACACCACACCCCCCGCGTCGTGCCGTGCGGCCCTTGGTCGCCGTGGCCGTTCTGCTGGTCGTGGTGCTGGAAGCTCTGTTGGTGGTGCATCTGTGGCGCGGGCACAGCCGGGCCGAGGCGGATGCCCTGCTGGTGGCCGCCAGTCTGAGCCAGGCCCTGGAACAACATGTGGCCGGGCAGTTTCGCGGCATCGGGGCGCTTTTGGACGAAGCCGCCGTCATCGTCCAGGCCGGTCACCACCAGACCGCCAGCGTGGCGGCGCATCTGCGGGAACGCCTGACCGCCTTTCCCGAACTGAACGG
>JAIWOG010000241.1 GCA_020217035.1 Magnetospirillum sp.
CTTGCTCCTGGTCACCGCTCAAGACGGTCAAAGGGTGCTGTTGGGTGACCAATCCCTGTCGGACTCGCATTTGTCCTGGCTGTCGCAGAATCTGGAAAAAGCGGTCACGCATGTTCTTGTCGGCCCGCCCCTCACCGGTGGCGGCAGGGTCCTGCCGGTGGCCAGGTTGTTTCAGTGGCAAGGCCAGGCGGCGGCGGTGGTCACCCTGTTGGACGCCGATTCCGTGGCCGACTATCTGCAAAGCGTGGCGGTGGTGGAAACCCGCCGCTTGGGGGTGGTTCACCAATCCGGTGCGATGGTCGCCCAGGTACCCGACCACGCTTTGGCCTTCGGCTGGCCGGCCCCGGACAGGGCGCAAGCCTTGGGGGTGGTGGTTCCGGTCGGGGAATTGGGGCTGTCCGTCCAGGTGGAAATGGACAAGAACCTGGCCTTCGCCCTTTGGCGGGTCAATGCCGGCTTGCAATTGGTGGTTCTGCTGGCCTTTTGTGCCGCCCTTTATGTTTGGGCGCGGCAAGGCGACCGGGCTTGGCGCGAACTCGAGGCCATTCGCGACGGGCTGGAAGACATGGTCGAGCGGCGCGGCGTCGAATTGCAGCAGGCGCTGGCGCAATTGGAGCACAAGGTTCGGCAAGTGGGCAGCGCCAACCGCGAATTGCGGCGTCTGTCCATGGTCGCCGCCCATCACCTGCAAGAACCCTTGCGCCCGGTGGTCAGCTACAGCCAGATGCTGGCGCGGTTGCGGCCGGCGGGTCCGCCCGAGGCGAGGGACGCGCTGGAACGCCTGATCCAAGGTGGCAAGGACATGAAGGTGTTGCTGAAGGGTTTTCAGCAGCGCGTGTCCGACCTGTCCATCGACGCCCCCGCCGAAACCGCGGACCTGCACGGGGTGGTGCAAGGCGCGATGGTGGATAGCGGAGTGGACGTCCCCATCCGTGTGGGGGCGCTTCCCATGGTGCAGGTGGCGCCCTTGGCCACCGCCGAGGTCCTGATGCAGGTGTTCCGCACCTTGGCCGCATTGGGGGCCGCCGAAATCACTTTGGGGGCGTCGCCACGACCTGGGGGATGGGGGATCGACGCGGTCGCCGGCGGCCCGTTGGTTTCCGGCGCCGAATCCTCGATGGCGGTGCGGGTGTGCTTGTCCTTGGCCAGCCTGAACGGCCTGGCCTTGTCGTTCCTGGGCCAGGGCTTCCATCTGGACCTGACTGTGGAAGAGACGGCGATGGCCCAAGACGGCGAGGTCGAGGCGCCGTCGCCCCGGCCGGTGAGGCGGGCACGGTTACAGGCTTTGGGTTTGGTGGCTGTGCTGGCTGGGGTGGTGTATTGGCAAGTGGATCGGGAACGGGACGCCGCCATCCATGCCGCCCAGGTGTTGACCCGCTCGGTGGCCAATTCCATCGACCAGCAGATTTCCGGTTCGTTGCGCGGAATCGACGTCATCCTGGCCGAAGCGGCCCAGGCTTATCGTGCCGGCACGCACAAGAGCGTGGCTTTCGCCACACGAATGGAAGCCATCCTGCGGGCTTTTCCCGAGATCAGGCTGATCGCCGTGGCTGACGGCCAAGGCGTGGTGCAGCAGCCGACCTGGCCGCCGATGCCGCTTTCCGAGCAGGTCATCCGGGCGGATGACCGGGGGTATTTTCAAAAAGCCCGCCGTGCCGGCCACGAGACCATGATCGTCGGCGATCCCGGCACCGGCAAGATGACCCGTGACCGGGCCTGGCATTTGGCTCGCCCCTTGCGCGACAGCCAGGGGAACTTCGTCGGCGTCGTCCTGGCCAGCGTCGATCCCGACCATTACGCCCGCTTCCTTGATCGCGTCTTGTTGGACGTGAACGGCGGCACCGCCTTGATCGGCGCCAACGGTCTGATGATCGCCCGTGCCCCGGCCCATGCGCAGAAATTCGGCATGGACATTTCAAGCTCGGATCTGTTCACCCACTGGCTGCCGCAGGCGCCAAGCGGCACCGCCCATCTGATCTCGAAGGCCGACGGCAACGACAAGTATCTGGCTTACCGCACGCTTTCGCCCTATCCGCTGGTGGTGACCTCGGCGGTGTCGCGCAACAAGGCGTTGGCGGATTGGCGCCGGCAAACCCTGTTCAGCGTGCTGGTGGCGGCCCTGCTGGGCTGCGCCCTGTTCACCCTGGCATGGCGTTCCGACCGGGCCATGCGGCGTATCCAGCGTCAGCACGCCGCCTTGCGACGCGAGGTCGAGCGGCGCACCGAGGGGCTGGAAGCGGCCCGCGCCCAATCCGACGCCCGCGCCGCCAGCCTGCAGAAGCTGAACGGGCAATTGCACGAAATCCTGGCCATCATCGGCACCCAGATGGAGCTTCCCTTGGTCGCCCTGCAACGCGACGTGGCCACCCTGGGACAAGCCCTGGACACGGCGGCGGACGGGGCCGGGCGCGAGGAACTGGGCTATGTGGCCAGCGCCGTCGGCCGCTTGGCCGCCCTGATACGGGATTTCCAGCGTTTCGTTTCCATCATCGGCGCGGTGCCCAAGACAGCGCCGATGGACCTGAACGCCCTGGTCCGCCTGGTCGCCGATTCCGTGGATCGCCGCTTTGGTCAGGGCGTGTTGCTGGTGCGGCACGACCCGTTGCCCCGGATCGTCGCCGATCCCGCCTTGATGACGCAATTGCTGGAGCAATTGTTCGGCAATGCCGTCGCCTATCGCGGCCGTGACGAGGCGGTGACGGTCAGCCTGCGTCTGGTCCGGCGTAGCAAGGACTGGTTGTTGCAGGTTTCCGACGACGGCCCCGGCCTGCCGCCGGGCATGGTCAGCCACGAACCGCAAGCCTTCGAGACCGGCTTCGGACAAGCGTCCGATTCCACCGGCATCGGACTGGCCATCTGCCGGGTGATCGCCCAGGCCCATGGCGGCGAGTTGTGGCTGGGCAACGGCGACAACGGCGGCGCCGAGGTCAACGTGTCGCTGGCCGGAACAGTCTAGTTCTTGTCGGTGCGGGTGTAGGTTTTGCCGTCCCAATAAAGAAATTGGGTTCCGGTATCGACGGTGCGCCAGCCTTGGCGGATGTCGTCAGTGGCGAACACAGTGTCCTCGTCCCCCCACGACCAGCCGATGGCTTGCCATCCCTTGTCGGTCCAGGTGGCGACCACGAAGGGAAAGCCCTGTTCGGCCTCCCAATCGGCCTTGGTGACCATCACCACCAATTCGGCGCGGTTGTCGCCGTCCAGGTCGAAACGGCCGAAACGCAGGGATTCTCGGCCGAAGGCTGCCGCTTGTTGGGTTTCGAAATAGGGCGTCCAGTGAGTCTTGACCAGGGCGATCACGTCGTCTTGCCCGCTGGCCGGCAAAGGCAGCATGGCGATTTGACCCACGGGCGCGGGGACCGGCGCCTGCGCGTGGACGCAAGGCGACGAGAACAGCAGGGCCAGGGCGATCAGGGCGGGGGCGTGGCGCATGGTGAGTCGGCAAGATAGGAACGGCGGCGACAGGCGTCAACGTGTCAAATTGTTCCCATGGGCGCATGTGTGGTATGCTTGCCCCGGGCGCACTGTACGGGATCAGAAAGATGCCGGTCGATCAGATCAACTTGACCGCCTCGGCGCGGGCCACTTTGACCACCCAGCAAAGCCTAGCCGCCAGCACGGCGAAGCATTCGCAGAACCTGTCCACCGGAAAGAAGGTCAGCCGTGTCACCGACGACGCGGTGGCCTTTGCCGCCGCCAAGGCGTTGACGGAACGATCGTCCGACCTGGGCGGGGTGAAGGATTCGGTGGGCCAGGGCATTTCCACCCTCAACGCCGCCCAGGCCGGCGCCGACGGCGTCAACGCCCTGGTCAACCAGTTGAAGGGGTTGGCCAACGCCGCCTTGGCCACCGACAACGCCACCGAGCGGGCGTCGCTGGCCACCCAGTACAACCAGACCCTGAGCCAGGTGGATTCCCTGGCGGCCGATGCCGGTTATGGCGGGGTCAACCTGCTGTCGTCCGCGTCTTCGGCGCTGAACGTGTCGTTTGGCCGCAATGCCGGCGATTCGCTGACCGTGTCGCCCCAGGACCTGAGTTCCTCATCCCTGGGTTTGGCGGCGGTGGCCGCCGACGGCAGCGATTTTTCCGCCACCACCCTGGCGGCGCTGGACAATGCCACCCAGACCATCAATGCCACCCAGGCCAGCTTGGGGGCCAATGTCAGCGCCCTGACCATCCGCGCCGAAGCGGCGCAAAGCCAAGCCAACATCGCCACCGAGGGGGCGGCCAAGCTGACCGAAGCCAATCTGAACGAAGAAGCGGCTTCGTTGCTGGCGACCCAGACCCGCAGCCAATTGGCGCGTGTCGGCCAAAGCGTGTCCCAACAGCAGCAATCGGCGTTGTTGACCCTGTTCCAATGATCAGAAAGCCCACCGATCCCTATGGTGCCTATGGAATGGCGCAAGGATCGGCTCTGTCGTTGCGGCAGTCCGATTCGCTGGCGTTCACCAGGGCGGCCAACATGCTGGAACGGGCGGCCCGTGACGGCGACCGGGCCGCCCGGGAAGCCGCGTTGAAACGCAACCAGCTTCTGTGGACCCAGGTTCAGCGTCTGCTGGCCCCTGACAGCCACCCTTTGCCGGTGAAATTGCGCGCCGACATGCTGAGCCTGTCGCTTTTCGTCGATCGCCAAACCTTGACGGCGCTGATCAGCGGCGACGCCAAGGATATCCTGCCTTTGGTCGATATTGACCGCGAGGTGGCGGCGGGGTTGCTGGAGTAGGCATATATTTTTTCGCCACATAACACACAAAATATGTGTTATATGATTGGTAAAAAGCACTTAGGGTAGTAGAATTGTGTTGAAATCGTCTTCGGCGGTGCGATATAGAGTCACGCAGATGTAAAACATGCGAGCCCCAAGATGAGCCTGCTCAATTCCGCCCTGATCGAACTGGATCCCGAAACCGTCAACACCCTGCTGGTCGCCGGCGAGGCCGTGCTGGTGGACGTGCGCGAGGAAGAGGAATACGCCGAGGAACGCATCGCCGGCTCGGTGCTTTATCCGATGAGCGATTTCGAAGTGGACAAATGGCCCAGCTTCCCCGGCAAGAAGGTGATCATTTCGTGCCTGGGCGGCGTGCGCTCGGCCGCTGTCGGCAACAAGCTGATCGGCGCCGGCCATGGTTGGGTCAGCCATATGAAGGGCGGTTTGAACGCCTGGAAGGATGCCGGTCTGCCCACCATCGTGCAGGAATGATCCCGGCTTCACCTTGACCGGGACGGGGGTGGCGCTTACACAAGGGTAAGCCTCCATTCCAGCAAGGTGGAACCGATGCGTCGCCTGGGCCGTTTTATCCTTGTCACCCTGGCCGGCATCGGCCTGTTCGTGGTCCTGGCCGTTGGCGGCGGCATCTGGGCTTATTCCACCTTTGGCGACAAGATCGAGCCCCGCCTGCCCAGCACCATGGTGCTGGGCCTGGACCTGGAAGCCCGGTTCCGCGAATCGCCTTCTTCCGATCCCTTCGCCGCGTTGTCCGGCAAGCGGGCCTATGTGGTCCGCGACGTGGTCGCCGCCATCGACGCCGCTGCCCTTGACCCCAAGGTCAAGGGATTGTTCGCCACCCTGGGGGGCGGGGCGTTGCCCTTGGCCACCGCCCAGGAAATCCGCGACGCCGTCAGCCGTTTCAAAGCCAGCGGCAAGCCGGCCGTCGCCTTCGCCGAGACCATGGGCGAGGGCGGTAACGGCACGGTGGACTATTTCCTGTCCACCGCCTTCTCGCAAATCTGGCTGCAGCCCTCCGGCGAATTGGGGTTGGTGGGCTATTCCGCCGAGACCCCCTTCGTCAAGGGGGCGCTGGACCTCTTGGGCATCCAGCCGCAGATGGCCGGGCGCAAGGAATACAAATCGGCCATCGAGACCTTCACCGAAACCGGCTACACGGCGCCCCACCGCGAATCCATGGAAGCGCTGCTGGAGTCCTGGGCCAACCAGACGGTGGCGGGAATCGCTCAGGGCCGCCGCATGGGCGAGGACAAGGCCAAGGCATTGTTCGGCAAGGGGCCGTTCCTGGCCGCCGAGGCACTGTCCGCCGGTCTGGTCGATCATCTGGGATACCGCGACCAGGCCCTGGCCGCCGCTGGCGGCAGCGGCAAGAAGGGCGAGTTGGTTGACCTCGCCGCCTATGGCGCCCATCAGCCGAAGGGCGACGGCACCAAGGTGGCGGTGATCACTGGCTCGGGCGCCATCATGCGCGGCGGCGGCGACAACGCTTTCGGCGACGACGACAGCTTCGCCGCCGCCACCGTCGCCCAGGCTTTCCGCGACGCCATCGACGATCCGGCGGTCAAGGCCATCCTGTTCCGGGTCAATTCCCCCGGCGGCTCCTACGTGGCGTCGGACACAATCTGGCACGAAGTGGGCCGGGCGCGCGCCGCCGGCAAGAAGGTGGTGGTGTCCATGGCCGGCATGGCGGCGTCGGGCGGCTATTTCGTGTCCATGGGCGCCGACCGGGTGGTGGCGCAGCCGGCCACCATCACCGGCTCCATCGGGGTGTTTTCCGGCAAGATGGTGCTGGCCGAGCTGTGGACCAAGCTGGGCATCACCTGGGATGGGGTCAAGCGCGGCGACAATGCCGACATGCAAAGCGCCAACAAGCCGTTCTCGCCCCAGGCGTGGGAGCGGTTGAACCGCCAGCTTGACGCCATCTACGCCGATTTCACCACCAAGGCGGCCAAGGGCCGCAACATGGCCCCCGAGCGGCTGGAGGAACTGGCCAAGGGCCGCATCTGGACCGGCGCCGACGCCCAGGCCCGTGGCCTGGTCGATGCGCTGGGCGGCTGGGACGTGGCCCAGGCTCAGGTGCGCGACGTGCTGAAGCTGGCCCCCGACGACGGGCTGGAACTGGTGTCCTATCCCAAGCCGCAATCGCCCTGGCGCAAGCTGGCCAAGCTGCTGGGCGGCTCGGGCGGCAATCTGACCGAGGACGAAGGGGTGCGGGCCTTGCTGCGGGTGGCCAAGGTGCTGGAGCCCTTGGCCCGCCAGATCGAGGCGGCGGGACCGGATTCGGTGTTGCGGCTGCCGCCGGCCAGCACCCCATGAGCGATTGCGCCCCCAAGACGGTGGTGATCACCGGCGCCAGCCGGGGCATCGGCCACGCCATCGCCCGCCGCTTCCTGGCCGAGGGCTGGCGCATCATCACCTGCGCCCGGGCCGAGGCGCCGCCGGAATGCAAGCGTGACAAGAACTGGGTTCACCACGTCCCCACCGATCTGGCCGATCCGGCCAGCACCCAGGCTTTCGTGGCGGACGCCAACCGTTTCCTGGACGGCGCCCCTTTGCATGCCCTGGTCAACAATGCCGGCATTTCCCCCAAGACCCCGTACAAGGAACGCTTGGGCGTGCTGAACGGCCCCATCGACGGCTGGAAAGAGGTGTTCGAGCTGAACTTCTTCGCGCCCCTGCGTCTGGCCCGCGGTTTCGCCAGCGCGTTGCACAAGGGCAAGGGGGCGGTGGTCAACATCACCTCCATCGCCGGGCATTACGTGCACCCCTTCGCCGGTTCGGCCTATTCGACGTCCAAGGCGGCGTTGTCGGGTTTGACCCGCGAAATGGCCGCCGAACTGGCACAATTGGGGGTGCGCGTCAACGCCGTGGCGCCGGGCGAGATCAGCACGGCGATGATTTCCGCCGAATACGAAGCCCTGGTGCCGCGCATCCCGCT
This sequence comes from Magnetospirillum sp., assembly GCA_020217035.1. Classification (GTDB taxonomy): domain Bacteria; phylum Pseudomonadota; class Alphaproteobacteria; order Rhodospirillales; family Magnetospirillaceae; genus Magnetospirillum. The sequence continues at coordinate 7,662 of JAIWOG010000241.1, forward strand.
GGACCGCATGGGCAGCCCGGAAGATGTGGCCGGCACGGTGTTTCGGCTGTGCGGCGACGATTTCGCCTATGTCACCGGATCGGAAATCTTCGTCACCGGCGGCCAGCATCTGTACTAAGCTCGGGACAAAGTCCTTCGCTGCGCTCAGTGTACTTTGCCCCGGTAATGAGCGGAGAAAAACAGGCTTAGGGCGGCCCGGCGCCTGTTTTTCACGTTTATTGGTTCATTCCGACTTTGAGGGCCTCGCCCAGCAGGCGGAACTCGGCCTTGCGTGGACTGGACGGCCGCCAGGCCAGGCCGATGTCGCGCGACCCGGCGTTCTGCACCGGGCGGGTCACCACCTCGGTGCCGCCCAGGATGCCGCAGCGCACCGCCATTTCCGGCAAAAGCGTGACGCCAAGGCCGTTGGCCACCATCTGCACCAAGGTGGCCAAGGACGTGCCGAGCACCCCTTCGCCGCGGGCCGGGCCGGGCAGGTGGCAAGCGGACAGCGCGTGGTCGCGCAGGCAATGGCCTTCTTCCAGCAACAGCAAATCCTGGCCGATCAGGTCGGCAGGGGTCAGGCTGTCGCGCTGGGCCAAGGGGTGGCTGGCCGGACAGGCGAGGACGAAGGAATCCTCGCCGATGGTCAGCGTCTCGATTTCCGGCGACACCCAGGGCAGGGCGATCAAGGCGACGTCCAGGTCGCCGGCACCGAGACGTTCCAGCAGCCGCGCCGTCAGATCCTCGCGCAGGTACAGGCGCAGGTTGGGATATTGGCGGCGCAGTGCCGGCAGCGCCTGGGGCAGCAGATAGGGGGCGATGGTGGGGATGACACCCAGACGCAGCGGTCCCGACAATGCGTCGGTGGAGGCGGCGGCCAGATCGGCGATGTCCTCGGCGCCGCGCAGCACCACGCGGGCGCGGCTCACCACCTCTTCCCCCAAGGGCGTCAGCATGACCTTGCGCTTGGTGCGTTCCACCAAGGTGACGCCCAGGATGGTTTCCAATTCCTGCAACCCCGCCGAAAGCGTTGATTGGGTGGCCAGGCAGGCATCGGCGGCGCGGCCGAAATGCAGGTGCTCGGCCAGGGCGGTCAAGTAACGTAACTGGCGCAGGGTGGGCAATGGGCGCATATGAATCGACTCCATCGATATCTAAAATAAAAATAACTCGTTGGATCGATGAATGGAAGGGGCCTATGGTTTCTCCATCGCCCAAGTGGCGGACCTCCCGCTTCCGTCCCCCCTCCCCCCCCTAAGGAAGCGGGAGGTCATCAGATGAGAATGGTTCCAGGCTGATCGCGTGGACCGCAGAAACCAAAGGGTGTAGGGTTCCTCCCATATCCCGCAGATAAGGAGCGCGTCATGGCCAAGAACAAAGCCGTCAACATCGAAGCCATCGATATCGGCATCGAGGAAAAGACCCGGATCAAGATCGGCGAAGGGCTGTCGCGGCTGCTGGCGGACACCTACACCCTGTATCTGAAGACCCACAACTTCCACTGGAACGTCACCGGGCCGATGTTCAACACCCTGCATCTGATGTTCGAGACGCAGTACAACGAACTGGCCCTGGCCGTCGACCTGATCGCCGAGCGCATCCGCGCCCTGGGCCTGCCGGCGCCCGGCACCTATTCCGCTTTCGCCAAGCTGACGGTGCTGAAGGAAGAAGACGGCGTGCCCAACGCGGAAGACATGATCCGCATCCTGGTCAAGGACCAGGAAGCGGTGGCCCGCACGGCACGCTCCATCTTCCCGCTGGTGGACGACGCCAACGACCAGCCCAGCGCCGATTTGTTGACCCAGCGCATGCAGGTCCACGAAAAGACCGCCTGGATGCTGCGGGCCTTGTTGGGCTGATCACCTAAACGGGCGGGGCCGCGAGGTCCCGCCCGCTTCTTGTCAGGATGGTGGGTTTTTGCGACCATGGATTGCATGGGCTCGCAATCATCCACCCCGCTTCCCGCCCCCGGCCTTTGGCAGGATTTCGAACATCTGTGCTGGGATTTGTGGCGCGCCGAATGGCGTGATCCGAACGCCCTGCGCCATGGCCGCAGCGGCCAGGCGCAGCAGGGCGTCGATGTTTACGGCCGCCATAACGGCGCCTGGATCGGCGTACAGTGCAAGCGGGTCGAAGAGCTGACGGAAAAGTTCCTGCGCGACGAGGTGGAAAAGGCCAAGGGGTTCAAGCCCGGCCTCGGCCATTTCATCATGGCCACCAGCGATGCCAAGAAGGACGCGGCGCTGGAAGAAGTGGCTCGCCAACTGACCGACGCCGCCGACCCGCCGTTCCGGGTTAGCGTGCTGTACTGGCCGGATATCTGGGAACGGTTGTGTACTTACCCGGAAAAAATCCGC
>JAIWOG010000242.1 GCA_020217035.1 Magnetospirillum sp.
CGCCATTACCCCGACTATTACGGCCAGCACTTTGGCCCCACGGCGCCGCCCTTGTCGGTGCGCGAGGTGGAAGACAGCGAACAAGCCCGCTTCTATTTCGGCGCCCGCCACATCCCACTGCTGGGCCGTGACGACGAACTGGCGCAATTGCTGGGTTTCGCCACCCAAGGCAGCAGCAAACCACGCTGGTGGCTGCTGGGCGGCGAAGGCGGGGCGGGCAAAAGCCGTCTGGCCCTGGAACTGGTGCTGCGCTGCGAGGATTTGGGCTGGCATGCCGGTTTCGTCGATTGGGACGCGGATTTCAACTGGGATCAGTGGGAGCCTGACCGCCCCTGCCTGCTGGTGGTGGACTACGCCCAGAAGGATGCGCAAAACTATGGCACTTGGCTGCGCCGCCTGTGCGACCGCCGCAGCGGCTTTGCCCATGAAGTGCGGGTGCTGTTGCTGGAACGCGACCTGAAAGGGCCGTGGCTGGAACAACTGATGGGCAGCGGCAGCCATCAGGCCCGGCTGGAATCCCATCGTTACCTGTCGCCGCAAACCTTGCCGGCGTTGTCGGTGGATGTCTTGTGGCAAATCGTCGATAAGGTTTTCGCCAGCAAGCAAAAGCCCTTACCCGCCCGCGACAAGGCCCTGGCCGACCTAGCCCGCATCGACCCCCACGGCCGCCCGCTTTTCGCCGCCCTATTCGCCGATGCCCTGGCCGAAGGCGGTGACACCGCCCAGTGGGACGACCAGACCCTGATCCGCGCCATCCTGCGGCGCGAGGCCGAAAAATTCTGGAAATCGGCTGGCGTTACCGAAGATGACCTGAACCTGCTGGCCCTGGCCACCATGACCGGCGGGCTGGATTTGACGCCGGAAATCACCTCGGACTTGCGGCAAGCCGGGCTGATCGACGCCGACATCCCCCGCGACCGCTGCCGCTATTCGGCGCTGTGCAACCGCAAGGTCACTACCCATTTGTTCCCCCTGGAACCCGACATCCTGGGCGAATTGTTCGTGCTGGACCGTATCGCCAAGGATTGCACCGCCGACCCCAGTCTGGCGGAGTTGTTGTGGCGCTATGGGTGGCGGCTGAACCCGCTGGCGATGGCGCAGTTTTTGGACCGTGCCGGGCGCGACTTCCCGCAATTGGCGGCCTTGGATCAATTGACGGCCCCGCCCGAGGACGGGGGAGAAGTCCATCGCATCTTGTGGGCGATGGTGACGGTCAACCTGATCGGTGATTTAGGGGACGTAGGCCGTCTGGCTGAAGCCGAGCGCTTGCATGATCGCCTGTGGGCTTTGGCGCAGACGCATGGGGACGAGGCGGAAATCAGGCTGCGTTGGGCCAAGGGGACGGTCAACCTGATCAACGCTTTGGGGGACGCCGGCCGTTTGGATGATGCGGTGCCTTTGCATGATCGCCTGTGGGCTTTGGCCCAGGCGCATGGGGACGAGGCGCAAATCAGGCTGCGTTGGGCCAAGGGGGCGTTCAGCCTGATCTCTGATTTGGGGAAAGCTCGCCGTTTGGCTGATGCCATGTCTTTGCACAACCGCCTGTGGGGCTTGGTCCAGGCGCATGAGGATGAGGCGGCAATCAGGTTGGAATGGGCCAAAGGGGCGTTCAACCTGTCGGTTGATTACATGCTGGTTGGCGAACGCGATAAAAGTCGCGCCTTGTTGGCGCACTTGCAGGCCGAGCAGGAATTGGATGACGAGGTTGCGTCGCGTTTGCCGCTTTTGGTCCAGGCGTCGGAAGAAAAATAAGGCGTCATGCTCGCGCAGGCGGGCATCCAGGGGGGGGGATCCGCCGATTTTTCCGTGACTCCTGGATTCCCGCCTGCGCGGGAATGACGAAGGGAAAAGGCGGGAATGATGAAGGCGGGAAGGCGGAAATGACGAGGGGAATGGTTTTCCGACAATGCCATCGGCGGAACCGCGAGGATGCCCGGATCACGTCCGGGCATGACGACGGGGCGCAAACAAACAAGGCGGCCCCTTGCGGAGCCGCCTTGTCTTAATCCCAGCCGAAAACCGGCTTACTTTTTCAGATAATCCCGCGCCAGCACCTCGGCGATCTGAACGGCGTTCAGCGCCGCGCCCTTGCGCAGGTTGTCGGACACGCACCAGAAGGACAGGCCGTTGGCGATGGTCGGGTCCTTGCGCAGGCGGCTGACGAAGACAGCGTCTTCGCCGACGCATTCGATGGGGGTGACGTAGCCGCCGGGTTCACGGCGATCGACCACCACCACGCCCGGCGCGTTGTCCAGGGCTTCCAGGGCGGCCTTTTCGCTGACCGGGTTCTCGAATTCGACGTTGACGCATTCGGAATGGCCGACGAAGACCGGCACGCGCACGCAGGTGGCGTGGACGTTGATGGATTCGTCCAGGATCTTCTTGGTTTCCACCGTCATCTTCCATTCTTCCTTGGTCGAGCCGTCTTCCATGAAGACGTCGATCTGCGGGATCAGGTTGAAGGCGATGGGCTTGGGGAACTTCACCGGTTCGCGCTGGTCGTTGACGAAGACGCCGCGGGTCTGTTCGAACAATTCGTCCATGGCTTCCTTGCCGCCGCCCGACACCGACTGATAGGTGCTGACCACCACGCGCTTGATCTTGCCCAAGGCATGCAGCGGCTTCAGCGCCACCACCATCTGGATGGTCGAGCAGTTGGGATTGGCGATGATGCCCTTCTTGGTGTACTGGGCGATGGCTTCCGGGTTGACCTCGGGGACCACCAGCGGCACGTCGGGGTCCATGCGGAAATGCGAGGTGTTGTCCACCACCACGCAGCCGGCGGCGGCGGCACGCGGGCTGTGTTCGGCCGACACCTTGGCGCCCGGCGACGACAGGGCGATGTCCCAGCCCTTGAAGTCGAAGGTGGCCAGGTCCTTGCACTTCAGGATCCTGTCATCGCCGAAGGACACTTCCTTGCCGACCGAGCGCGACGAGGCCAAGGCGACGACGTCGTCCACCGGGAAGTTCCGGTCGACCAGGGTCTGCATCATCTCGCGGCCCACATTGCCGGTGGCTCCGATCACTGCAACCTTGTAACCCATGTGTAATCTCCGTTCCTTCAATCGAAGCCCGAAAGCCGTGCCCGGGGTATTTTCGCATGCGAAAAAGCCCGCGGGGTCGTCCGCGGGCCTTTTTCGTGTGAATACGACGAACCGGCCCGCTTACGCGGTGGTCTTGGTACCGGTTTTAGTGGTGGCGACAAAGAACGCCGCCCAGGCATGGGTGCCAGGGACGCGGGAAAAGGCAGCGATGTGGCGCCGGTTCCGCATGGGGTTCTCCATCAAACCGGGCACATTTAGCGCAAAGGGCGGGGGGATTGCAAGGAAATCAAAAGGTTTCCGAATTGGTCACCTCGACCGCCTGCCAGACCATGCCCAGCACGCGGTCGATTTCCTCGATGGTGGCGTCGTCGGGCAGGTGCGGGATGGGCATGTCGATGCCTTCTTCTTCCAAAAGGTCGCGGGCGCGGCCCACATAGAAGTCGCGGTATTCGGCGGTGGTGCGGAAACGGGCGTTGAAGGCGCGGTCGGCTTCTTGGCGCAATTCCATCAATTGCGCCTGCTGGGCTTCGGTCAGCAACCCCTCGTGGCTCAGCAACTCGGCCTGGCGGGCCTTGGCGGCATCCAGGCGTTCGCGCCAGTGGGGGTCGTAATGGGGCATCAGCCGGACGGTCGCGCCCATGGCTTCCTCTTCGCTCATCCTGCTTTGGGAGGATAAGGCGAGCGCCCGGCGATGTCACCCCCTTGTACGGAGGGGGGGCTCAGTCCTCGTCGTCGTCGATGCCGCCGCGGTCGACCACGGCCAGCAGGCGGCCGGCCCCCAGCTTGTCGCCGCTGTCCAGTTCCATGGCCTTGGCCAGCGCGGCGCGGCCTTCTTCGGTGCGACCCAGGCGCACCAGGCAATAGCCATAGGCGATCAACGCCTGCAGGAACAGGCGCGGCCATGGTTCGATTTCGTCGAAGCCGGCCTGGTGGGCGGCCACCAGGCGCCAGTCATGGGGCAGTTGCAGCCGCTTGGCCGACATTTCCAGGACGGAAAAAGCGTGGGGCAACGCTTCTTGCAGGCGGTGGCGGTAGAAATAGAATTTATAGGCGCCGATGCGGGTTGCCAGGGCTTCGGGGGCCAGCATCAGGGCGTGCTGCACGTGGGCCTCGGCCACGTGTTCGTCGTGCCAGTCGATGCCGGCGGCGATCAGCGCCTTGCGGGCGGGGTGGGGAAGGTCCAGCGGCAAGCCTGCGACATTCTCGAACATGGGCTCGAGGTCTCCGGTTAAGGGGCATGGCGGACGCAGATGTTTTAGCGTGTTTTTTTGCTGGCGTCGATTCTTGCTTGACGGGCACGATGACTCATCCCTATAAACGCGCCTTCGAATTTTGTACTTGAACTCTTGATCTGACAGGTTTGATCCATGGCCCATCATCAGTCGGCTAAGAAGCGCATTCGCCAGACCGAGCGTCGCACCGAAGTCAACCGCGCTCGCGTCAGCCGTATCCGCAACTTCGTCAAGAAGGTCGAGCTCGCCATCGCCGGCGGCAACGCCGAAGAGGCCAAGGCCGCTTTCGCCGTCGCCCAGCCCGAACTGATCAAGGGCGTTCAGGCCGGCGTGCTGCACAAGAACACCGCTTCGCGCAAGGTCAGCCGTCTGGCTGCCCGCGTCAAGGACATGAAGCCGCTGGTCTAAGACCCGGCTGATCCCTGCGGATTGCAAAAGGCCGCGCCCGAATCCGGGCGCGGCCTTTTCTCGTTGCCTTAGGGGCGGTATCGGGCGGATTCCTCTCAGGAATCAAAAGCAAGGAAAAAATTTTCTCCGTTCTTGTTCCGGTCCCGTTGTGTTGAATCGGGGGCATCGCTAGAGTCCGTCCTCGCTCGGGTGAGGATAGAAAAGCCTGGGTTTCTATTTAAAATTTGAAGTGCTTGTGCTGATTTTGTCGGCAATTTTATTCAATTCTATTCTACAAAAGCCGTATTGGGCTGTTTTTGTTTGTGTGGATTGTTAATTTGTTTTGTGATTTTGTGGGTCACGTTTTCAGGTGGGTGTGTTGCGGCATGCGGTTTCGGCTTTGGGGGCCGGGGTTTCCGGGTGTGCGCAAGAAAGCGAGTCGCTTGGGAAACCGGGGCTCGGATCAGTCAGGGGAGGGGAGCGAGGTGTCTTCATCATGTCCGTGTCCGAAGCATGGGATGATGTCCGCGCCAAGTTTTCATCGGGCGGTCATTATCGGGAATCCAATGTTCGGGGACATGCGATGATTACTGCCGAATGGGACAAGATCAAGGGACGCCTGCGCGACGAGGTGGGCGACGCCGCCTACCGCTCGTGGCTGCGCCCGATCACCCTGCATCAGGCCGCCGATGGCGAGGTCCGCCTGGGATTGCCCACCCGGTTCATGCGCGACTGGGTCGCCACCCATTACGGTGAACGCATCCGCGCCCTGTGGGGGGCGGAAAACCCGGCGATCCGTGTCGTTGACATCGTCGTCGTCAATGGCCGTGGCGCCGATATTTCGGCTTCGGTGCCGGCCGCCGCCAAGCCCGACGCTGCCCAGCGTCCCCGTTTGGTGTCCCAGGCCCCGTGCGCCCCGGTGGCGTCCGTCGACCAGGACGAGTTGGGGGCGCAACTGGACCCGCGCTTCACCTTCAAGAACTTCGTCGTTGGCAAGCCCAACGAATTCGCCCACGCCGCCGCCCAACGGGTGGCCGAGGCGACTGCCGTGTCGTTCAACCCGCTGTTTCTCTATGGCGGCGTCGGCCTGGGCAAGACCCACCTGATGCACGCCATCGCCCACCACATCCGCGAGCACAACCCCGCCCGCCGGGTGCTGTACTTGTCGGCGGAAAAGTTCATGTACCGCTTCATCCGGGCGTTGCGCAGCCAGGACACCATGAGCTTCAAGGAACAGTTCCGTTCCGTCGATGTGCTGATGGTGGACGACGTCCAGTTCATCGCCGGCAAGGACGCCACCCAGGAAGAGTTTTTCCACACCTTCAACGCCTTGGTCGACCAGGGCCGCCAGATCGTCATCTCGGCCGACAAGAGCCCCAGCGACCTGGAAGGCATGGAGGACCGGCTGCGCTCGCGGCTGAATTCCGGCCTGGTGGCCGACCTGCACGCCACCACCTACGAATTGCGTCTGGGCATCCTGCATTCCAAGGCCGAACAGATGGGGGCGCCCGTGCCCCAGAAGGTGATGGAATTTCTGGCCCACAAGATCGCCAGCAACGTGCGCGAACTGGAAGGCGCCTTGAACCGCGTCATCGCCCATTCGCAGCTGGTGGGCCGCGCCATCACCCTGGAAAGCACCCAGGACGTGCTGCATGACTTGCTGAAGGCGTCGGACCGCCGGATCACCATCGAGGAGATTCAAAAGCGCGTCGCCGAGCATTTCAATATCAAGCTGGCGGAAATGTCCTCGGCCCGGCGCTCGCGCCAAGTGGCTCGCCCCCGTCAGGTGGCCATGTACCTGGCCAAGCAGCTGACCAGCCGCAGCTTGCCGGAAATCGGCCGCAAGTTCGGCGGCCGCGACCACACCACCGTCATGCACGCGGTGAAGAAGGTCGAGGAATTGCGGTCTTCCGACCAGGGATTCTCGGAAGACGTGGAATTGCTGCGTCGCATGCTGCAAGGCTGATCCGTGGATCGCGGCGTCACCGCCCAGTCGCTGGGCGCCGCCTTCGCCGCCGATCCTGGCAACGCGGCTCATCTGGACCGTTTGGCCGATTGGCACGCCGCCCAGGGACACCTGGACAAGGCGGTGGTCTGCGCCCGTTGCGCCCACGCCGTCGCCCCCGGCGTCGAACGCCGCGGCCGCCTGGCGGTTTTCCTGTTCAATGCCGGACAATTGGCCGAGGCCCGGACCGAGGCCGAAGCGGCACGATCCTGTCTGGATGGACTGATGGTGCTGGGCTTGCTGGCCTTGGCCCAGGGGCATGGCGCCGAAGCGGCGGAAGTGCTGCGGGCGGCGGTGGCGCAGGCGCCGTTGCGGGCCGACCTGAAAGCCCATCTGGGCAACGCGCTGCGTCATCTGGGGGATTGGCGCGGTGCCGAGACGGTCTATCGCCAAGCCTTGGCGGTGAACGCCAGCAACGACCGTGTCGCCCACGAATTGGGGCTGGTGTTGTTGACCCAGGGACGGCTTGCCGAGGGCTGGGACCATTATCGCCGACGTTTCCTGACCCGCCGCCCGACTCCGCCCCGCCAGAAGCTGCCGGCCCGCTTGGATGGACGGCTGGTCTTCGTCGAGGGCGAGCAAGGGCTGGGGGACGAACTGTTCCTGCTGCGCTTCGTCGCCCTGCTGGCGGAACGCGGCGCCCATGTGGTCTGCCGTCCCGCCGCCAAGCTGGCGTCGCTGGTCGCCCGGCTGCCCTTCGTCCATCGCGTCGCCGCCGCCGACGAAGCGGCGGTGGGCGATCACGTGGTGTTTCTGGGCGACCTGCCGTATTTGCTGGACGCCCATGAGATATTGCCCTCGATCCGCTTGCATCCTTTGGACGAGCGGGTCGCCGAGATGCGTCGGCGTCTGGCCGCCTTCGGGCCGCCACCTTACGTCGGGGCGACCTGGCGGGCCGGCATCGCCGCCCTGGGACGGCTGTCCAAGGCGGTGGCGGCGGAAGGCGTGGCCCAGGTCTTGAAGACGGTGGATTGCCGGGTCGTCATCTTGCAACGCCAGCCGCAAGATGGCGAGGTCGCCGCCTTCGCCGCCGCCCTGGGACGGGAGGTTCTGGACCTGTCGGATTTGAACGACGACCTGGAGGGCATGTTGGCGCTGTTGGCGGCGCTGCATGGCCAGGTGGCGGTCAGCAACACCAACATCCATCTGGCTGCCGCCTTGGGCAAGAAGGCCCATGTCCTGGTCCCCCATCCGGCCGAGTTCCGCTGGCAGCTCGAGGGCACGCACTCGCCGTGGTTCTCCGACATGCCGGTTTACCGCCAGCAGGCGGACGGCAACTGGCGTCCGGCCCTGGATGCCCTGCGCCAGGATTTGGGCGGAGGTCCCTCGCAAGCCGCCGATCCGCAAATCCTGGCCCGCGCCGTCCACGCCCGCGATGCCGGCCGTCTGGACGAGGCGGAAGCCCTGTGCCGCCAATGCCTGGACCTGCGGCCGGACGACACGGCCGCCTTGCGTCTGCTGGCGGTGGTGCTGTTGATGGCCAACCGGACGGCCGAGGCGGTGGCGCCGCTGGATCATCTGGCCGGCCTGCTGCCCACCGCCGAGAACTTGCGGTTCCTTGGCTCGGCGCTGCTGCGTTCGGGCCAGGCCGGGCGGGCGGCCGAGGTGCTGGACCGGGCGGCGCCGATGGCCCCGGCCGACGCGGCGTTGGCCGAGGTCCGGGCCGGCGCCCTGCTGGAAGTGGGGCGCTATGCCGAGGCAGCCGAGGTGGCGCGGAGTCTGCCCCACAACGCCAATGCCCGTTTCATCGAAGGCTCGGCCCTGCATCTGATGGGGGATTACGCCGCCGCCGTCACGGTGCTGCGCCGCCTGCTGGCCGACCACCCCAATCATTCCCACGCCCTGAATTCCCTGGCCCAGGCCCTTTATGCCCAGGGCCATATGGTCGAGGCGGAACAATCCTGGCGGCGCAGCCTCGAGGCCGATGCCGGCAATGATCGGGCGCGGGCCGGGCTGGGGCTGATGTATCTGGCGCAAGGGCGCTTCGCCGAGGGCTGGGACCTGACCCGCTGGCGCGATTCCGTGCGTCTTCGCCCTGGGGTTCCGACGCGCAGGCTGCCCCAGCGCCTGGACGGCTATGACGCGCTGGTGGTGCGCGAGCAAGGGCTGGGGGACGAATTGTTCCTGATGCGCTTCGTCGAACGTCTGGCGGCGCGGGGTTGCCGCGTCGCCTATGTCACCAATCCCAAGCTGGCGCCGTTGCTGACACGGCTGCCGTTCCTGGCGCAGGTCGAGGTGGGCGAGGCCGAGATCAACGCCGACCTGGTGGTGTGGCCGGGCGACCTGCCCTGGCTGCTGGACGAGCCGGGGCCGTTTCCTTCGGTCCGTCTGACGCCGCTTCCCGAGCGGGTGTCCGAGATGCGGCGGATCCTGGCCGATTTCGGGCCGCCGCCTTATGTGGGGCTGACCTGGCGGGCCGGCATCGCCGGCTTCAACCTGCTGTCCAAGTCGGTGCCCTTGGCCGATTTCGCCGCTGCCCTGAAGGGGGCCGATTTCCGCCCGGTGGTTCTGCAACGTGCCCCCCAGGAAGGTGAGGTGGTGGCGTTGCGCGATGGTTTGGGCCGCCCGGTGCTGGACATGTCGGCGTTGAACGACGACCTGGAAGGCATGCTGGCCTTGCTGTCGGTTTTGGACGACCAGGTGGCGGTCAGCAACACCAACATCCATCTGGCCGCCGCCTTGGGGAAAACCGCCCGCTTGCTGCTGCCCGATCCGCCGGAATATCGTTGGATGGCGACCGGCGAATCCTCGCCGTGGTTCCCCGGTTTCACGCTTTACCGGCATGACCGCGCACAAGGCTGGACCCCCGCCTTGCGACGCCTGGAATATGGCCTGAAAGCGCTTTGACCCCTTTAGCGGTTGCGATATACTGCCGGGCCATTTACGAGGGGTCCGTCCAAAGCCATGAAGCTGACCATCGAGCGCTCGCAGCTGCTGAAGTCCTTGGCCCATGTGCAAAGCGTCGTCGAACGCCGCAACACCATTCCGATCCTGTCCAACGTCAAGTTGGAAGGGCGGCCCGGCAGCCTGAGCCTGAACGCCACCGACATGGATCTCGACATCGTCGAGACCGTGACCGCCGACGTGTCGCGGCCCGGCGCCACCACGGCGCCAGCCCACACGCTTTATGAAATCGTGCGCAAGCTGCCCGACGGCAGCCAGGTGGAGATCGACTTCGACGCCGACAGCGGTCTGCTGACCCTGCGGTCGGGGCGGTCGAAGTTCTCGCTGTCCTGCCTGCCGGTGGAAGACTTCCCGGTGCTGTCCGGCGGCGAGCTGCCGTTCACCTTCACCGTCACCGCCGCCGAGTTGAAGGCGCTGGTCGACCGCACCCGCTTCGCCATCTCGACGGAAGAAACCCGCTATTACCTGAACGGCATCTACCTGCACGCCGCCACCGGCGTGTCGGGCGAGGTGCTGCGGGCGGTGGCCACCGACGGCCATCGTCTGGCCCGTGTCGAGGTCACCCTGCCCGAGGGCGCCGCCGGCATGCCGGGTGTCATCGTGCCCCGCAAGACCGTGCAGGAAATGCGCAAGCTGATCGACGAGACCGAAGGCGAGGTCACCGTGTCGCTGTCGGAAACCAAGCTGCGCTTCGCCTTTGGCGACGCGGTGCTGACCAGCAAGCTGATCGACGGCACTTTCCCCGATTACGAACGGGTCATCCCCGCCGACAACGACAAGCAGATGCAGGTGGACGTCAAGTCCTTCGCCCAGGCGGTGGACCGCGTCTCGGCCATCTCCACCGAAAAAAGCCGCGCCATCAAGCTGGCCTTGGAAAAGGGCACGGTGATGCTGTCGGCGTCCAGCCCGGAAAACGGCTCGGCCACCGAGGAAATCGAGGCCCAGTACGAGTCCATCCCGTTGGAGATCGGCTTCAATTCGCGCTATCTGCTGGACATCCTGGGGCAGGTGGAAGGCGAAATCGCCACCTTCTCCATGGCCGACGCCGCCAGCCCCACCGTGGTGCGCGACGGGGTCAACGCCGGCGCCATCTATGTGCTGATGCCCATGCGGGTGTGACCGGCAGGGCCGTGAGCGTTCCAGCCCCGTCGCCGCGTCTGGCGGTCCGCCGCCTGACCTTGGCCGATTTCCGCTGTTACGCTCGTCTGCGTCTGGATGCCGATTCCCGTCCGGTGGTGTTGACCGGACCCAACGGGGCCGGCAAGACCAACCTGTTGGAGGCGCTTTCTTTCCTGGCCCCAGGCCGGGGCATGCGGCGGGCGTCGCTGGCCGATCTGGCGCGCCACGGCAGTGGGGCGGTGGTTTGGGGGGTGGCGGCGGTTCTGGATGGACCCATGGGCCGGGTGGAAATCGGCACCGGACGGGAAGCCGGCGCCGAACGCCGGGCCATCCGGGTCGACGGCCAGCCGGCCAAGGCCCAAATGCTGGCCGGTCTGGTGTCGGCCTTGTGGCTGACCCCGGCCATGGACCGGTTGTTCATCGAAGGCGCTGGTGGCCGGCGCCGTTTCCTCGACCGTCTGGTTCTGGGCCAGGACGAGGGCCACGCCAGCCGATCCGGGGCTTACGAGCACGCCATGCGCGAACGCTCGCGGCTGTTGCGGACCGGCAATGCCGATGGCCGCTGGTTGGCGGCGTTGGAAGAAACCATGGCGCGGCACGGTGTCGCCATGGCGCGGGCCAGGGTGCGGGCGGTGGCCCGGTTGGACCAAGCTTGCCGCCAAGGTGTGGGGGTGTTTCCCGCCGCCCATCTGTCCTTGGTCGGCGAGGTCGAGGAATGGCTGTCGCAACGCCCCGATTCGGACGAGGCGGCAGCGGAAGCCGAAGACCGCTTGCGGGCCGCCCTCCTCCGCGCACGGGCGCGGGACGCGGCGGCGGGGGCGGCGACCCTGGGGCCGCACCGCACCGATTTGTCGGTGCGGCATGGCGGCAAGGATTTACCCGCCGGGCAATGTTCGACCGGCGAGCAGAAGGCGGTCCTGGTGTCCATCGTCCTGGCCCAGGCCCGTGTCAGGACCGAAATCGGCGGCCAGGCGCCGCTGTTGTTGTTGGACGAGGTGGTGGCGCATCTGGACGAAACCCGCCGCCGCGCCTTGTTCGACGAACTGGCGGGGCTCAATGCCCAAAGCTGGATGACCGGTACCGACGAATCCCTGTTCGACGGTTTCGGCGACAGGGCACAGTTTTTCCGGGTGGCCGACGCCATGGTCCACCCACAAGCGTAAGGAAGCATCATGACCGAGTCCGTCAATCCCAACCCCACCGCAGAAGAATACGGCGCCGATTCCATCAAGGTTTTGCGCGGCCTGGATGCGGTGCGGAAAAGGCCGGGCATGTATATCGGCGACACCGACGACGGCTCGGGCCTGCACCACATGGTCTATGAAGTGGTGGACAACGCCATCGACGAAGCCTTGGCCGGCTACGCCAATCTGGTGGAAGTGGTGCTGAACGCCGACGGCTCGTGCACGGTGCGCGACAACGGCCGCGGCATTCCCACCGACATCCACAAGGAAGAAGGCGTCTCGGCGGCCGAGGTCATCATGACCCAATTGCATGCCGGCGGGAAGTTCGACCAGAACTCCTACAAGGTGTCGGGCGGCCTGCACGGCGTCGGCGTGTCGGTGGTCAACGCGTTGTCGGAATTCCTTGATTTGCGCATCTGGCGTTCCGGCAAGGAGCACACCATGCGTTTCCACATGGGCGATGCCGTGTCGCCATTGAAGGTGGTGGGCGATTGTGGCGACAAGTCGGGCACCGAAGTCACCTTCCTGCCCAGCACCGCCATCTTCACCAAGGTGGAATTCGACTTCGCCACCCTGGAACACCGGCTGCGCGAACTGGCCTTCCTGAATTCCGGCGTGCGCCTGTGGCTGCGCGATCAACGTCATCCCGACGAGGTGGTGACCGAACTGCATTACGAAGGCGGCATCGAAGCCTTCGTGCGCTATCTGGACCGGTCCAAGACCGCTTTGCACGAGCCGCCCATCGCCGTTTCCGGTGAAAAGGACGGCATCACCGTGGAAGTGGCGATGGAATGGACCGACAGCTACCACGAAAGCCAGCTGTGCTTCACCAACAACATCCCGCAGCGTGACGGCGGCACCCATCTGGCCGGCTTCCGCGCCGCCCTGACCCGCACCATCAACACCTATGCCAACGAATCGGGCATCGCCAAGAAGGAAAAGGTCAATCTTTCCGGCGACGACATGCGCGAAGGTTTGACCTGCGTGCTGTCGGTCAAGGTGCCCGACCCCAAATTCAGCAGCCAGACCAAGGACAAACTGGTGTCGTCGGAAGTCCGTCCGGTGGTGGAAAACATCGTCGGCGAGAAGCTGGCCGAATGGTTCGAGGAACACCCGCAAGAGGCCCGCAAGGTGGTGACCAAGGTGGTCGAAGCCGCCGCCGCCCGCGAAGCCGCCCGCAAGGCCCGCGAGCTGACCCGGCGCAAAGGCGTGCTGGATATCGCGACGTTGCCCGGCAAGCTGGCCGATTGCCAGGAACGCGATCCGGCATTGTCCGAATTGTTCATCGTCGAGGGTGACTCGGCCGGCGGGTCCGCCAAGCAGGGCCGCAACCGCGCCAATCAGGCCATCTTGCCGTTGAAGGGCAAGATCCTGAACGTGGAACGCGCCCGCTTCGACAAGATGCTGTCTTCCGCCGAAATCGGCACCCTGATCGCCGCACTCGGCACCGGCATCGGGCGCGAAGACTTCAACATCGAGAAGACGCGCTACCACAAGATCATCATCATGACCGACGCCGACGTCGACGGCTCGCACATCCGCACCCTGCTGCTGACCTTCTTCTTCCGCCAGATGCCCGAGATCATCGAAAAGGGCTATCTGTACATCGCCCAGCCGCCGCTGTACCGGGCCAAGCGCGGCCAGTCGGAAGTCTATCTGAAGGACGAACGGGCGATGGAGGAATACCTGATGGACGGCGGCTTGGGCGACGCGGTGCTGCGCCTGGCCACGGGCGCCCAGGTGGGCGGCGCCGACCTGCGGGCCTTGGCCGAAACCGCCCGCAATGTCCGCAACCTGGTGCAGCCCTTGACCCGCCGGGCGCCGTTGAAGCTGATCGAGCAGGCCGCCATCGCCGGTGCGCTCAACGCGGCCCTGCTGACCGACAGCACCGCCGGCCAGGCCATGGCCGACGCCCTGGCCACCCGCCTCAACGCCCTGGAGACCGACCTGGAACAAGGCTGGAGCGGCCAGTGGAACGAAGGCGAGGGCTTGTATTTCAGCCGGACGCTGCGCGGCGTCACCGAAACCCACGGTCTGGACGCCGCCATCCTGCGCTCGCAGGAAGCCCGCAAGCTGGTGGAAATGGCCGCGACCTTGCGCGAAACCTTCAACGAACCGGCGACCATGCTGGCCAAGGACAAGGAAACCCGCATCGATGGCCCGATCGCCCTGGTGGCGGCGATCATGGAACAGGGCAAGAAGGGCATCTCGATCCAGCGTTATAAGGGCTTGGGCGAAATGAACCCTGAGCAGCTGTGGGAAACCACCCTGGACCCGCAAGCCCGTTCGCTGTTGCAGGTCAAGGTCGCGCATGTGGACGAAGCGGAAGAGGTGTTCTCGACCCTGATGGGCGACGTCGTCGAACCCCGCCGCGACTTCATTCAGACCAACGCGCTGAAGGTGTCGAATTTGGACGTGTAAGCGTGTGTGTTGTCGGGTGACGCATAATGCGCAAACGCGACACGTAATGTGCAAAAGGCTGCCCCGAGAGGGGCGGCCTTTTCCGTAAAAGGATGTCTTTCGCAGCAGGTTGCTCGATTGTGGCGACGGCCCTATCGTTCCCTACGGTTGTATAGCGGGAGGTTGGAATGCGGACGGCTGTCGTGGGGGCTGCGATCCTTGGTGCCGCCCTTTGTCTGGGGCTCACTCCCGGTTCCAGCAATTCATTGGCCTCCGAACCTGGGTTGGAGACTGGGTCGCGTACTAATAACGCAGATTCCGAGTCGCGCCGCGAATGGTTCCCCAAATGGGGAAAAGCCTGGGCGGTAAAAGATTGTCCGGCGGTTCAACGGTATTTGGCTGAATGCCTGAATTTTGCCGATCCCTAGGCGCACGAGCTTTCCGGAATCATGATCATCACCGGCACCTGCGGCGACGGAACGGTTGGCCGTGCGGCCGAGCACTTCCTGACGGCGGCAAAGCAGGGGCGGGAGCGGTCCATGCTGTTGCTTGCCAAACTCTCTGCATTAGGTGACGGCGTCCCTGTAAATGAAGCCGAGGCGCACCGGTGGGCGCAGAAAGCAATTTTGGGGTGGGTCGATGGCGCCCCCACAGATCGGCGCGAACGGCTGACCTCGGCCATGCAGCAGGATGTTCCAGCATTGATCCAAGACGAGTTCGATCGGATCGAAGCCCTGCTGGACGCTCCCATAGAGAGCAGGATTTCGACGGCTTCTCAGATCGAGAGTGGGCAGCCCCCATTTTTTGCCGACCCGCAGCGGGCCTGTCTTTGGCGCCTCAGTACCGCCAAGAGTGACGCTGTGGGCGCCCAGTTCGCCCTTGCCGTCCAGTTGTTGGAAGGACGTGGGGTGGCGGTCAACGAGGTCGCAGGAATAGGCTGGCTCCATCGGGCCGCGTCGGCCGGAAATCCGCAAGCACAGTCGAGACTGGGGACAGTATTGACGAAAGGCGAGTTCGGAGTGCGCAAAGATTTCCACGCCGCCTATCGATGGTTGACGCGCACGAAGGCGGCGGGAATTGATGTTGATACCGCACTGGCCGAGGCGGCATCCCATTTGAAGCCTGATGCTGTTGCATTCCTCGCTAAGAGCGCGTTCGAAGTCACCCCGCCGGCACCAAAGACTAAGTCTTATCGACGCACAAAGGAATGCGAGTAGGTGTTTGTGTCCTTGGCTAGCCCCAGTCTTCGGGGTTGGCAGTGTGATGAACGTATTACGGATCGAACCATTCTTTTCTCTGGATCACCTCCAGTAGATGGCCAACTGTCATTTCCTTTTTTTTGCACTTAATGCCAATCAATCTCGCTAGATGCCAGACAAAAGATTCCGTCTCATCTGGAAAATACTCTGAAAAATCCAATTTTTCGAATTTCGTACCAAACCTTTCATGTATTTTTTCTAATAATTCATCCGCGTCGTCACCGGAAATGAAAAGATCATGGTAAATCCGCGTTGAATCTGAGAGTCCTTTACGGACTCCGGATATCTCGGATATCAGGGCGTATAAAATGTCTCGGCCCATTTCCTGCTCCTGAACATTGGAAGGGGACTGCTGGGGTTGCTGTTCACGTAAGTCTGCACGGCCCGCATTCCACTTCCAACGTCAATGCTCCCTATTTCCTCGCGCCGCTCAAGCTATATTCGACTAGATCGATGGCGGCGGCGGTTCCTGGGAATTCATGTAATTCAAGAAGTCCAGAAAGGTCGCGAACGTTCCAAAAAACGTGACCTGAGACCGAAGTTTCCTCCGGCTATGGGTGGAGTCCCGTCTGGTTTTGATGCCCGAGGCGGGCGGTGATGGCAAGCAGGGCTGGGGC